>JASLNQ010000100.1 GCA_030745955.1 Dehalococcoidia bacterium
TGGAGTGTGGTCGGATCGCCACAACTCCAATATCCCAAGACTGAAAGCGAAAGTGTCAATTATCCGCAGTTCCGGACCACTACCAATGGGTCAAACTTCCTAGAAGTCGTACTAAATCCTCAACGCTCCCGCAGCGCCTTCTAGGATAGATTTTGGATATGGCAGCTGAAATCCTCAGATTCTCGACCGATAAGGATTCTCCCGTGACGCGGACCGGCATGAACATTGCAGGCGAACTACTCGAAGCCCTCGGCGAACTGGCGGCTGCCCAGGAACGCGGGAGCACGAGCGAATCACTGGTCACCCTCGGTCGGACTGTCGATGCCGCCGTCCGTCGACTGAACGAGTTCGTCGACCTCGACCACGCTGCCTGATTCACCTACGAATCACCGAGCCTGCTGCTGATATACTCCCAGTTCGATTTGAACTGCCGTATTCCTCAGAATTAACCGGAGTTTAGCGCGGGACAACCGCGTTTCACAACGGTTCCAGCATCCTGTCTCCGTGCGGTGTTTCCAGTCGGATATCTCGGTAATCACACACGCAGCAGGGTAAATTCACGCCCACGTGACCAATTGGGCAACCCAGGCCAACACTGTCATGACACTCCCTATTTCCTCAGTGCCCAACGGCACCGTCACCTCCGCCACGGGTTTTTCCGCCGGTGGTGTTTTCGCAGGGATCAAAACCCCCGGGGTCGACAAACTCGATCTCGGGCTCCTGATCTCGGATCAGCCGTGCGCAGTCGCCGGGACCTTCTCGCAAAACAGCGTGATCTCTCCCACCGTCACGCTTACCCGCGAACGCGTCGGTCTGGATAAGCGGGCGAGGGCGGTGGTCGTCAACAGCGGCTGTGCGAACACGTCGGTCGGGCCGCAGGGCCTTATCGACGCCGGAGAAATGACCGAACTCGCCGCTACTCAGCTCGGTATCACGGCCGAAGAGACCCTCGTCGCATCGACCGGCGTAATCGGCGTTGAAATCCCGATGGCCCTCATGCGCGAGTTCATCCCCCAGGTCGAAGTTACCGAAACCGGCGGCAATGAGTTTGCACGCGCAATCCTCACCACCGACGGGCGCACGAAAGAAATCGCCGTTTCGTTCGAGGTCGACGGAGTGACCCACACGGTCGGTGGCGTTTCCAAGGGTTCGGGAATGATTCACCCGAACATGGCTACCATGCTCGCCTTCACCTCCACCGATGCGAATGTCGACCCGGCCTTCTTACAAGAAACCCTCTCTGCCGCAGTGAAGCTGAGCTTCAACCAGATCGATGTCGATGGCGACCAGAGCACCAACGACACGGTGCTGCTGATGGCGAACGGAGCGGCGGGCGGCCCGGTGATTTCGGGCGGTGATGCGGCCTCCGACGCCTTCGCCGAGGCGGTACAACAGGTTTGCCGTCACCTGGCCGTCGAGATCGCCCGCGACGGCGAGGGGGCAACCAAGCTCATAGAAGTCACGGTCGAGGGCGCCCAGTCCGACGACGACGCCCTGCTTGCCTCGCGTGATTGCGCTGCGTCGCTCCTGGTCAAAACCGCGGTGTACGGCCGTGATCCCAACTGGGGCAGAATTTTCATGGCGGTCGGCAAATCTCAAATCCCGCTCGACGAATCGAAGATTGATGTCTACGTCAACGACATCCAGATCGTGGCCGAAGGCGAGGCGATCGCCTACAACATCCAGAGCGTGGTCAGCGCCCTCGGTGAGGCCGAGGTGCGGCTTCGAGTGGCCCTCAACATTGGCGATGGCTACGGACGGGCCTGGGGTTGCGACCTCACCGAAGAGTACGTCGTCTTCAATTCGGCCTACACAACGTAGTCGTCAGCAAGGGACATCGCTGTGACAGGCCATTCCAGGGGCGGGCAGTTGCCAATTAACCCGCTCCCCAAACTTTATTTTGAATCCAAGTTGGTGCACTGATGACCAACCCAGACCCGCGCGACCCGCGTTCGAACGATCCCGCCGGAAAGAAAATAGTCGTCAAGATCGGCGGCAGCACACTCGGCGAGGGCGACAGCACGGTCCCCGACATCATCGAATTGTGGAACCTCGGCGCAAGGCCGATAGTCGTACACGGCGGCGGCAAGGTCATAACCGACTGGGTCGCCAGACAGGGGATCCAGCCCGAGTTCGTACGTGGACTAAGGCGCACCGACGGAGCAACCCTCGATGTCGCAGTGGCAGTGCTTGCAGGTCTTGTGAACTCGCAGATAGTCGCTGAATTCCAGGCGGCCGGGGCCAGCGCGGTCGGCATCTCGGGCGTTTCGGGCGGCCTGCTCCAGGCGGAGGTGCTCGACCCCGACCTCGGCTATGTCGGCAAGATCATCAAGGCGAACGCCGCGCCCATCGACGCCGTGCTCGATTCGGGCAGCATCCCGATAATCGCTCCCACCGCGCTCCACCTCTACCCGGCCGATTCGGGTGAAGACCGCATCCTGAACGTCAATGCCGATACGTCGGCAGGGCACATCGCAAAGGCCGTCAGGGCCGATCAACTGGTGTTCCAGACCGATGTCGAGGGCGTGCTCGACGCCCGGAGGCGGCTTATACCCAGGATGACACGGGGGCAGGCGATGGACCTGATTGCCGGCGGGATCGCGGCCGGTGGAATGATCCCGAAAATTGAGGCCTGTGCCGATGCCGTGACTGTCGTCGGTTCCGGCCACATCATCGATGGTCGTGTTGCGGGGGCACTGCTAGCCTGCACACGCGGCGAAGACATCGGGACCCGGATCATTTGATCGCCAGTTCCTCCTTAGCGACAGAGAGAATTTGACCCGACATGGACACCACAGGTCACGTTCTTACGATGCTGGTCATCGGCTATCTGCTCGGGTCGATACCCTTTGCGCGCCTGTTCACGATGCGCTCAGGCGTCGACCTGTTCAGCACGGGCACCGGCAACCCCGGCGCGGCCAACGTCTTTCGCAGGGTCGACAAACGGACTGGTATCGCGGTGTTCGCCGGCGATAGCCTGAAGGGCGCAATCCCCGTGGCGATTGCGTGGGCAATCGGTGCCCCGCAGGACCTGTGGATCGTCGCCGGGGCAGCTGCGGTCGTTGGCCACCTGTACCCGGTATTCAACCGGTTTCGCGGCGGTGCCGGGCTGGCGACGGGCGCCGGCGTTGTCGTCGCACTGATCCCGCTGGCCAGTCTCGTAGGTGTCCCATTCGGCGGGCTCGTCCTCTGGAAGTTCAAGAGCAGCGGGCATTCCGCGGCTGCCGGACTAGTGGTAATCCTGGCCCTGGCTTTCCCGTTCGGTTCGGAGTTGCCAGCTGTTGCAGGATCATCGGTCCTGGCCGCCATCCTCTTCGCCAAGGCCGCTGCCCGCGGGTGGCGACCCGGCCGCAGGGTCTGACAGACCCTCTTCCAACCCCCCAAGTCCCGAAGCGCTGCGATATAGTTTTCGTTCTGCCGGGCGTACAGGACGTCCCGCAGTTGCCGTTTCGTGGTTTGGCTAACGGTATTGGCGATTGATACTCGCCGTGCCGGTTGCCAGGAAAACAAAGCGGACCGTTCGTGATTGGAAACCTGGGACTGTCCCGCATCGTCGACGGGGGTTCCGACAGAAATACGAGAATAAAAATGACCAGCTCGGCTGACTACAAAGACCTCGAATCCAGGTACTACATGCAGGTGGTGAACCGCATGCCACCCGTGCTGGTGCGAGGTGAGGGCTCCCGAGTTTTCGACAACGACGGCAAGAGCTACCTCGACTTCACCGCGGGCTGGGCCGTGCTCAACCTTGGACACAGCCACCCGGCGGTTACCGAGGCGATTCGGGACCAGGCCGGCAAGATCCTGCAGATGTCGAACCTGTTTTTCACGACGCCCCAGCTGCCGCTGGCCCAGATCATCGTCGACAACTCGGCGGTCGACCGCGTCTTCTTCTGCAACTCGGGCGCCGAGGCGAACGAGGGTGCCTGCAAGGTCGCCCGCAAGTGGGGCAAGCTCAACCTCGACGGGGCGTACGAGATTATCACCGCCCTCGATTCGTTCCACGGCCGCACACAGGCCATGATGGCCGCCACGGGCCAGCCGGCCTACCAGGAAAACTGGAAGCCGCTGATGCCCGGTTTCGTGAACGTCCCCTACAACGACGTCGATGCCATCAAGGACGCTTACGTCGAAGGCAAGACGTGTGCCGTGCTGCTCGAACCTGTGCAGGGCGAAGGCGGGGTGAATATCCCGAGTGCCAACTACCTGAAGGACGTGATGGACTTCTGCCACGAGAAGAACATCCTGTTCATGCTCGATGAAGTCCAGACCGGCATGGGCCGGATCGGAACCCTCTTCGGCTACCAACAGTTCCCGGGGGTTGAGCCCGACGTGATGACCCTGGCGAAGGCGCTGGGGGCGGGTGCGCCGCTGGGGGCGTTTACGACCAAGGAGTTCTGCTCGGTACTCCAACCCGGTGACCACGGCTCGACGTTTGGCGGAAACGCCCTCACGACCGCAGCAGGTTCGGCCGCCGCGAAAGTGATCGTCGAAGAAGATATCCCGGCGATGGCGGAAGAAACAGGCGCTTACTTCCGGGGCAAGCTCAAGGCACTGGGCGAGAAGCACGACTTCATCACCGGAGTGCGTGGAATGGGCCTCCTGATCGCCGTAGAGATGTCGAAGGAGATTTCCGGTGCGACAGTGGCGGCATGCCTTCCTGAGGGCCTGCTCCTGAACGCAGTGCGACCCAACATGCTCCGCTTTATGCCGCCCCTGAACGTGACCCGCGACGAAATCGATGAAGCGGTCGCCATCCTCGACAGGGTGCTGGAAGAGACCGGCGCGTAGATAGTTACACCGCAGGCTCGCAATCGCTCGTAAACCATCAGCCCCGATCGGTATTTCGATCGGGGCTGATTACGTACTGATAGCGAACGCTTCCTCATAAGCCGCCGGGCTTGGTTAGTCCCCAAGAGCTGCCCGCGTTAGCACCTCCCTGTCGATGTGTACCGCATGCTCTGCACCTGCGTAGCGGTCTTCACCCAGGTACACGATCGGAGACACGCGCTCCAGGTCCAGCATCCCGTCGTCGGCAAAAAACGAATCCTCCCACTGGACCGCGACGATCCTGGCGACGAAAAGATCGTGGTCTCCGAACGTGTGCTGCGCTTCTACTCGGCATTCGTACGAGGCAAAGGCGGTTTCCAGAATGGGCGCTGCGACCTGCGAGCCGGGGCTGGCCGCTATGTCGAAAGCATCGAACTTGTCCACGTCGCTCCCGCTGCAACCGGCCACCAGCGCCACGAGGTCACCCCGGTCGACGGGCATGAAGTTGACGACGAATTCACCCGATTCCACCAGCAGTCCGTGGGTAAAGCGCTTCGGGGAGATCGAGACAACGTAGTACGGGGGATCCCGTGAGACGGCCGTATGCCAGGCGACCGCCATGGCGTTATCGCGCCCGTTGGCGTGGCTCGTTACGATCGTCGCACCCGCAGGGTAGTGGAAATAGAACGGATCAACGTCCGGCTTGACTCTCTTGGCCATCACACACCTCCATCGCCCGGAAGTATAGCCACGAACCAGTCCACACCGGTGTGCCCCCTGCCACACCGGTGCGAAAGCACGCTCGCAGAGCTGCCCTCTCCTTGCCCAGATGCGCTTCGCACGCCCGGTGACCAGCCCTGGTGTGCCCCGCGGAGCTCGCGCGATCGCCCAAGCACTCCGAGTGCGCCCGGCGATATACGTGACATCCTTCCCAACTAGCGAGAGAATGGTTTAGCTGCTTTTCGCGACCGCCGCATCGCAGAACAACTCACTCAGCCCAACCAAGAAAGAAACGAACTCAGAAATGGCAAGGGAAAAGTGCGTCCTCGCTTACAGCGGGGGCATGGACTCGACAATCTCAACCGTATGGATCCAGGAGCAGTACGACATGGACGTCGTCACGCTCACTGTCGACCTCGGCGCAGGACCGGAAATCGTCGGTGTCAGGGAGCGGGCCGCCCAGGCCGGTGCCATCGACGCGCTGGTATGGGACGTCCGAGACGAGTTCGTGAACGAATACGTGTTCCCTGGCCTCAAGGCCGGAGCCATGTACGAAGGCGCATACGCCCTCTCGACCGCGCTCGGTCGCCCGCTTATGGCCAAGAAGCTCGTCGAAGCCGCCCGCCAGGTGGGCGCAACCGCCGTCGCCCACGGCTGCACCGGCAAAGGCAACGACCAGGTCCGCTTCGACGCCGGGATCATGACCCTCGCAGCCCACGGCGACCCGCTCAAGATCATCGCACCAGCCCGTGAGTGGGGAATGACCCGCGACGAAGAAAAGCTGTACGCCGCGAAGGCCGGCCTTGAACTGCGCGAGGTCGGTGACGACCAGCGGGTCTACTCGATCGACCGCAACCTGTGGGGGCAGGCGATCGAAGGCGAAGATATCGAAGATACGTGGCTGGAACCACCCGAGGACGCCTATTCGTGGACTAAGCCGATCGCGGAAACCCCCGACAAACCGGTGGAAGTCATAATCGGGTTCGATAAGGGCATCCCGATTTCTGTGAACGGCTCGCTCGTCAAGGGCGTCGAACTGATCGCCATTCTGAACGATATTGCCGGCGAACACGGCGTAGGCCGTATCGACCACATCGAAAACCGCCTGGTCGGTATCAAGTCGCGTGAGGTTTACGAAACCCCCGCCGCAATCGTGCTGCACACGGCGATCAAGGCGCTCGAGACGTCGACAATGTCACGTGAGCAACAGCGGGTGAAGGCAAACCTGTCGGCCATCTATTCCGACATGGTTTACGACGGTCGCTGGTTTACCGAGCTTCGCACGAACATCGCGGCCTTCATGGACAGCGCCCACGAGTACTCGACCGGCGATGTCAGGTTGCGGCTGTACAAGGGTTCGTGCGTCGTGGTTGGCCGTCGTTCGCCGTTCTCGCTGTACGACTTCGACCTTGCGACGTACTCGACGACCGATGCGTTCGACCACACCGCGGCGACCGGGTTTATCGATATCTACTCGCTGGCAGCCCGAACCCAGGCAAAAAACCAGACCTACCGAGAAGCGCGTTAGGATCTTCGAAGCCACCGAATTACGTCGATAGGCGTGGGTGGTGATTGAATTTTCCCCTCACCCCAACCCTCTCCTCACGGAGAGTGTGTTCGGAGGGCGGAGGCCTTGCTCACAGTTCCTTCTCCCCGGGGAGAAGGTTAGGTTGAGGGGGAATGCCTCCGACGGCGGCGCAGAGCCATCGACTAACCCTCGATCTTTCCCGCCAGCCTGGCCGAACAGCGATAATGTTGCACGGTAATCACGCCAGGAACGCCGAACGTCCTTCGCCAAAAACCAGTCTCCAATGCCAGAATCGAACGACAACAACCACAAAAACCCTGCCGCCGCTGCCCGCGGTAGCGAGCTCGCGAGCGAATTCACCGTTTCGGTCCACTACGACAGCCGGCTGTACCACGAAGACATTGCCGGCTCGATCGCCCACGCTCGCATGCTGGGCCGCCAGGGCATCATCCCCTCCGCCGATGTCGACAAAATAGTCGATGGCCTCGGCAAGATCCTCGACGAAATCGAAGCCGGCGAGTTCGAGTGGAAGACAGAGCTCGAAGACATCCACATGAACGTGGAATCGCGCCTTACCGAGCTGGTGGGGGGCGTCGCCGGATGCCTGCATACAGCGCGTTCGCGCAACGACCAAGTGGCGACCGATTTCCGGCTCTGGGTGCGTGATGCTCTGGATCAGGTGGAGGACGC
>JASLNQ010000101.1 GCA_030745955.1 Dehalococcoidia bacterium
ATCAGCTACTACGATCGCACAAACGGCAATCTGAAGGTTGCCCACTGCAACACCACGTCGTGCTCATCAGCCACAGTGACCGCAGTCGATTCACCGGGTGACCTGGGGCAGCACACCGCTGTCGCGATCGGCAGCGACGGGCTGGCGCGGATCAGCTATTACGACGCGACAAACTCAGCACTGAAATTAGCCCGCTGCACGAACATCACCTGCTCAACGAGCACCGTCGACACACTCGACTTCAACGGCGATGTCGGGAAACAGACATCCATGGTGATCGGTGTGGATGGGCGGGTGCTGATCAGCTACTTCGATGCGACAAGCAACGATCTCAAGGTAGCCCATTGCGAGAACAACTCGTGCAGCGGTTCGACAGTGTCGACTGCGGTTTCGAGTGGCGGGATCGGTGACTGGAATTCGATGGCCATCGGGATCGACGGTCGAGCGATAATCAGCTACTACGACTCATTCAACGGGGCGGTAGAGGTTGCGCATTGCGTTGACGTTATTTGCTCATCGGCGACGAGTATCGACGTCGACGCCGCGGCAAATGTCGGCCAGCACACCGCGATCACGATAGGCGCCGACGGACTTCCGTTGATCGTCTACCACGACATCACTTCCCGGAACCTCAAGGCGGTTCACTGCTCAAACACGCTCTGTGTGCCGAATGCCCGCAACAGGTAGGCCCCGCCGGGAAACAACTGGAAACTGAGCGCTTCCGAGTTCTGTTCGCACGCGACGTTCGCCTACTCGCTGTCCGGACTTTGGCGGAACTGGAGAGGGAAACCGGCTATGGGCCAACTCATGATCGATATCGAGGACAACAAAAATAGCGGATATTTCCCCATCCAGGTATTCGAGACCCAGGGCGCGTCGCGGTCTGCCGCGGTGATCATCGTTCCGGGCATCCCGGGAAGCGACGATCCGCATGAAGTCGTTGGTGGTGCTCCGACCAAAGCGGGGAACCGTGCGACGCAACAGCAATTGTCGTCGGCGATTCAGGTTCGGGGCAGGTACTGATGATCTGCGGCGGTGAGTACGGAATCAGGCTTCGACCAGCATCCTCGCGATCGCCATGGGACCTCGAAGCCAATGATCAAACGGGGGAGCCAGACATGTTGCTGCCGGTGTCGTCGGAGCTCCGTTTTTTGGATTGAACTGATTCGACAAGATCGAGGTCTTAGTGAAATCATCGTCCGTACTGTTGACACTGAAAATTTACCCGTGATAGTTTTCACTTGCGCTAATTTTGAGGTACAAGCGGTGCGCGCGCGCATCGTCTGTCGTTTTTCGGATTCTTATTGAATCGGGGGCTGCGTCAGCAGGAAATGGATCCGCAACCACTATCCAGGGCCGAATGGGCTGAAGTCGGCACTGCATTAAAATTTCTCTGGTTGGCACTGGGCTTTGCCCTCATCGCTGGCCCTTCGCTCCTAACGGCGCACGCGATCATTCCGTCGGCCGTCGGAACAAAAACGATTGCCGAAAAGTGGACCCGTTACCGGGCCCCCCTGTACGTCCTCGGCCTCATCTGCGTTGTGGGGATCTTCGCGTCCCTGTTCATGGTCTCGCAGAACATTCAATTTCTTAAAGACATGTATCCACGGTGGTGGCAGTAGAAGCTGCCCCCGGTAATTACTTAGTAGCTGGCGAATGCCGGCTCGGACTGGAAAGTGCGCTTGGCGTCGGACAACGAGAACTCGAACAGTAAATCGACATCGCTACCGAAACTGCTCGTACCGGTACTGGCTATCGGCGGCCTCAGTGTCGTGGCGGTTATCGGCGTTTTTACAGCGTTCATCATCACCGGGTGGCTCGGTCAGCCGGTCCCGGTCCTTGGCTTTGAGCAGACGTTCGACCAGCCGATCGACTTCCCACATACTGTCCACGCGTCGGTCGGGCAACTCGACCGCGTCGCCGCGGATGGCACGCCCATGGACGGCCTGGGCATGGACTGCACGTTCTGTCACCGCACGGTCGCAACGCAGGCAAACGCGGGCGTTCCGCCGGTGGGCTTCTGCGCCACCTGCCACCAGGTTATCGGTGCGGCCGATAATCCCCAGCTGATACTCCTCCGCGACGCCGCAAATCTGACAAACTCGCTGGGCCAATCGGCACAGAAAGTCGAGGAACTCAAGGCGGCCGGGCAGACGGTAGAAGAACTCGATGGTCCATCTCCTGTTAACTGGCGCCGCGTCCACCGTCTCCCCGACCACGTCCGGTTCGTGCATGAACCCCATATTCGTTTCCTCACCCAGAACCCCGCTGTCGTGACGGGCTCGACGAGCGGTGTGGACACCGGGCCCGCGGGAGTTTGCTCGACCTGCCATGGCGACGTTGCGGCTATGAAACAGGTTGAGCAGGTCGAGCCGCTCAAGATGGGCCAGTGCGTCGATTGCCATCGCGATAACGGTGCGCCGACCGACTGTGTGGCGTGCCACTACTAACGAATCACTCTGCACCCGAACAGGCGGGTGCCTGGAACTGCGAATACTGGAAAAGTACTGACTAGATGAAGCTAAATCGACGAGAATTTCTTGCGCTAACCGGTAAAACGGCTGCCGGGGCTGTGGTATTCGCAGCCTGCGGACTACCCGAGCGCGAGCTGATCGTGCAGAGTCCGGTCGATCTCCCGGAAGACCTTGTGCGCGGCGAAGATGCCTGGTACGCCACCACGATGGGTGATTTCACAAACGGCGACGGCGTACTCGTTCGCGTGATGCAGGGCCGCGCGAAGAAGATCGAGGGCAACCCGGATCACCCTGTGAACCGTGGCAAGTCGACCGCACGGTACGATTCTGCGCTCCAACTGCTGTACCACCCGGACCGCATCGCCGAGCCACAGATCCGATATTCGAAGCGAGGGAACCTCGTGGGCGCCACGTGGGAACAGGCTAAGGCCCGGTTCCAGGAAGCGTTGACCAACGCCGACGGCGCGCTGACTGTCGTTACCAACCCCATGCGGGGGCACCTCAGCTCAGTCGCCAGCGGGTTTGCTGCCGAGTACAACGGGAAGCACATGGCGTTCGACCCTACTGAACAGGGCGTCGTTCACGGAGCCGTGAAGTCAGTACTCGGCCACGACCAGCTCCCCACATTTGATATTGGGCATGCACACACAATCCTCTCGTTCGGGGCCGACTGGCTCGGTACCTGGGGATCGCCGGCGCAGTTTGGGGTGAAGTTCGGCGAGTTCCGCGAACAGGACGGCCACGGCTACCTGATTCACGCCGAACCCCGCATGTCGCTGACCGCAGCCGCGGCCGACCTGTGGCTGGCTCCCCAGCCCGGCACCGAAGGCGACCTCGCCCTGGGGATCGCCAGTGTGATCGTCAACGAAGATCTCGCCAGTTCTGAAAACGTTGCGGTTTTCAACGCTGCCCTGCCCGTTGGACTGGCGGCGTACGGCGTGGGGGACGTGGCGAAGCGCACAGGGGTCTCTGCCGAACGAATTCAGAAGGCCGCCCGGCACTTTGCCGGAAACACGCCAGCGGTTGCGTTCGGTGGTGGCTCTGCCGGTGCGCACACCAATGGCAGCTTCAACCTCGGGGCGATTTATGCGCTGAACCTGCTGGTCGGAGCGGTCGACGCCCCCGGTGGCGTTACGGCCAATCCGGGTTCTGTGTTTGCAGATGTCCCAGCCTCGGCTACGGGCGCTTCGCACCAGGCGTGGGAAGACGAACTGGCCCGGTGGCGGGAGGGCAACGTCGCGACGGTGATCATCCGCGGGACCGATATCGTTCATGGCATGCCCGACTCGGCAAAAGTTAGAGAAGCCTTGCAGAGGGTCCCGAATGTGATCGCGTTCGGTGCGGTGCTCGACGACACGATGGGCTTTGCCGACCTCGTATTACCCGAGCAGTCGTTCCTTGAAGAGTGGAACACGGACATCCCTGAACCGGGCCCCGGATACCGGGTTGTTGGCGTCCAGCAGCCGGTGGTCGGCCCCACGATTTCGCGTGACGAGTCGGGCTTGATAAGCGACGCCCGCGGATTCGGCGACATGCTCATCAAAATGGCCGGCGATTCACTCGGCACCAGCATGGAGCAGGTGGTCAAGGACGCGCTTACCGAGTTGCACGACACCGGTCGCGGCTCGGTTTCGGCTTCATCTTCAAGTTTGTTCACGAACGGTGTGCTGCAGCGTGGCGGTTGGTGGGACACCGGTGCCAGCGGCGCGGCCTCCGTTCCGGGCAGGGTCGCCGCCGCCAAAAGGAATGCCGACTATTCAGAATCGGGTTCCGCGGGTGGCGAAAATATATTCCACCTCGTTCCGTTCCATTCGAATTCGATGTTCGACGGCCGGCTCGCAGCAACCCCGTGGGCGCAGCAGACGCCCGACCCTATTTCGTCCGCTTCGTGGTCGACCTGGGCCGAGATCAACAGCCAGCAGGCCGACGACCTTGGCATCAACGAGGGCGATGTCTTGACGATCAGCTCGAGCGCGGGCGAGATCGAAGCGCTGGCCTATCCGCATCCGGGCATCCGCCCGGGCGTGATCGGAGTCCCCATGGGGCAGGGTCACGAGGGTGGTGGCAGGTGGGCCGAGGAGCGGGGTTCAAACGTGCTTTCGATCCTGGTCGATA
This sequence comes from Dehalococcoidia bacterium, assembly GCA_030745955.1. The sequence goes on from JASLNQ010000101.1 coordinate 4,590, forward strand.
TGAAGGATTCTGAGACCGGCGCGCTTGCGTGGGCCGCGACGAAAGTCCGTGTCTTGCGCGCGGGGCGTCGAGTCAAGGTACCTAAGTTCGAGGGCAACGTTGAAGCCCGGGCCGTCGAGCCGGGTGTGCCGATCCTTGTGGTTGGGGTGGGTGAGACTGCTGCGGAAGTGCAGGAGGCGAACCACCACGAATACCAGAAGGGGTTCCTCGGTAAGGATGGCGAGGACGATGAGTAGCATTCAGGACCAGTATCGGATGGCGACAGCCAAATGACGACAGCAAGCTTCGGCAGTAACAAATGGGGCATGGTGGTCGATGTCGATAAGTGCATCGGTTGCCAGGCATGTGTTATTGCGTGCCAGGTAGAAAACAATGTCCCGCTGAACACGCAGGAGCGTGTTGAACGCGCCCGTTCGTTCTCGTGGATTCGCGTCGAACGCTACTGGGATGGCGACTTCCCTGACACGAAGGCCCGGTTCATTCCGATCATGTGCCAGCACTGCGAAAATGCCCCGTGTGAGCCTGTTTGCCCGGTATTTGCTACTTACCACAACGCAGAAGGCATGAATGTTCAGGTTTACAACCGCTGTGTAGGTACTCGCTACTGCGCGAACGGCTGCCCGTACATTGTTCGGTTCTTCAACTACTGGGAACCGGTGTGGCCGGAGTCTCTCCGCAACCACCTGAACCCCGACGTGACTATTCGAAGCCGTGGAATCATGGAGAAGTGCAGCTTCTGCGTGCACCGGATTCGTCGTGCGACCCGAAAGGCACGGAGCGAGGGGCGCGCGGTGTTCGATGGGGAAATCCAGACTGCATGCTCATCGGCCTGCCCCACGAGCGCCCTCATCTTCGGCGACTTCAACGATAAAGAGAGCAGGGTGTCGAAAATGAAGGAAGACCAGCGCCATTACACGCTGCTCGAGCATTTCGCCACCGACCCGAACGTCATCTACCTGGCGAAGATCGATGCCGACAAGCTGGTTGGCGCAGGAGAAGCTGGATCGCATGGCTAGTGAAGCTGTCGCAAACGGCCACGAGGCCGAACATGCCGCACCACCGGCGCAGGTGAGCGCTGACGTGATCGCGCGGGAGATGATCGCCACCACAACCGGTGCCAGCGGCCGTTTCAAGGTTATCGCCTGGACACTTGGCGTCCTTTTCCTGGCCGGTATCGCCGCACTTGTATTGAAGTGGATCGACCAGGGCGATGACAGCACAAAGTGGGGCTACGTCGCGGCGCTGGTTTCGTTCCTGCTGTCGGTCACCGGTGGTGCGCCGATGGTTGCCATGGCACCCGTGATGGCGAAAGCCAACTGGGTGCGACCGGTCACGCGCATTGCGGCTATCTTCTCGTTTGCCGGCATTGCGACGATCATCGCCCTGATCCCACTCGTCGCCCTGCTGCCACCGCTGGTCACAGAGGGTGCCCGGCGGCGGACGATCTGGATGGAGGCCCCTGACTACTCGCCTCACATCTGGTCGACACTCGGCCTCGTATTGCTGTTGTTCGCGGGGATCGCCCTGTTCTACTCGGCAGCCATTCCGGACTTCGCATCGATGCGCGATCACTCAACCGGTTGGCGCCAGCGCTGGGGCAAGCGGCTTGCCAGGGGCTGGGTTGGCACAGACAGCCAGTGGCGCACGCTGCGACTGCGGATTGGCATGTTCGGGACGTTCTACTTCCTGATCCTGGTGTTTGTGAACTTCCTGATCTCGACTGACTTCGGCCAGAGCATAGTCCCCGGCTGGCGCGATGCCATCTTCCCGATGTACCACACGATCTCGTCGTTCCAGGCCGGTGTGGCAGGTGTTGTCATTGCCCTGTGGGCAGCGCGTCGTCACGTGAAGCTTGAAAAGTACGTACACGTCGATGCCTTCTGGTCGTTAGGGCGCCTCCTGTTCGCCCTGACCCTGCTCTGGGTTTACTTCTTTTACTCATCGTTCATTGTGTTCTGGTACGGCCGCTCAGCGGGTGATGTGGCGTGGGTCGAACTGCTCATCAAGGGTCCCATGCTGTATGCCTTCATTGCCGGCGCTGTGCTGATCTGGTTCGTGCCGTGGTGGATCCTGATCTGGAACCGCGTACGGCGCAGCGTGAACGGGATGGCAATCGGTGCCGCGGTGATCCTTGTCGGGGTAATGCTTGACCGGATTCGGATTTTCGTTCCGGCGTGGTCGGTCCCGCCCGAGAAGATTCACGAGAAATGGCTCCACGAAATCCCCGACACGGTCTACCCCGATGTGTTCGACATACTGATCATGGCAGGTGGCGTATCCCTGGCGGTGCTGATCATCATGTTGATGACCCGTGTGATCCCGGTGCTCTCGGTCTGGCAGGTACAGGAGTTCAACCTGCTGGCGAAGCCCATCAAGTACATCAAGGGCCACGTATCGCTGGTCGCGAAGCCGGACTGATATCACCGAACAATCTGCCCTGACAGCTACAGGTAACTAACTTACAGATGCAACAGCGACGACAACTAGATCAGGTCTACACCAACCGTAAGCTCCTTAACGGTCAGTTGGACACGCCAAAGTGGTGGGCCCCGACGGTCACGGTACTCGGCATCGTCGTGGTTATCGGGCTGATCGTTATCGGGGTCATGGTCAACAAGGGGTTGGGCGTTACCGGCCTGTCGCGGCCCGTGTACTGGGGCCTGTTCATCACCACATTCGTTTTCTGGGTTGGTATCTCCCACGCCGGAATCATGATTTCGGCCATTCTCCGCCTGACACAGGCCGAGTGGCGGCGCCCGGTAACGCGTGCGGCCGAGTTGCTTACGGTGTTCTCGCTGTTGACGGCCCTGGTGTTCCCGTTGATCCACGCCGGTCGTCCGTGGCGTATCGCCTACTGGATCATGCCGTACGACTTCGCCAGGGGTATTTACCCGAACGTGCGGTCGCCACTGATCTGGGACCCGGTGGCGATCGGCACGTACCTTACGGGTTCGACCCTGTTCCTGTATGTCGCACTGCTGCCCGACCTGGGTAACCTGCGTGACCGCACCGATGGCTGGCGTAACTCGATGTACAC
>JASLNQ010000102.1 GCA_030745955.1 Dehalococcoidia bacterium
CGCGCTCGAACCTGATGAAGGGCGTGGACCCAAGGCTGGCTTCCGGGTCGATGAGACCGTTTCGCTTGAGCACGGCGTGGACGGTGCTTATTGCGGGAAGCGAGACCATACCCCCTCTCTCCAAAAGCTTCTTCCTGAGCTTGCGGGCTCCCCACACCGGATATTCGTGTCTGAGGGCCACTATCTTTCCTTCGATCTCGGGGGCCAGGTGCACGGGCTGGTCGTGCGGCCTCTTCGAGAGGTCTTCGAGTCCTTTGAGGCCTGCGGTGCGGTACCGGCCCAGCCACTTGTAGCCGGTCTTGCGGCTTACCCGGTAGCGGGAACACAGCTCGGCAAAACTCGATCCGCTTACGATCGCTTGCAGCACAAACTCTTTGCGTAGGTCAACAGTGTTCATGGGCTTCCAGGGCATGACGGATATACCTCCGCCACGTCAATTACTCCTTCCCCAAAAGTGTTACCCATGTCTCCGAACACCTGTTACCCATGTGTCCGGTACGTACACACCCTGGGAGGGAGGAAATGTGTCCCTTTTTGTGTTGTGGGACGTTAGTCGTTGAAGCCCCACACACGGGCGGCAGTGTTTCCGAGCACCCAGTCGACATCATCGCCGTTTGCGAATGCCGGGTGGCTGCGGACCCCCTCGAGGGTGTTGGCGTAGCCCTCCCTGCCTGCACTGGGCGGGAAGTCGCTGCCCCACATCATCCGGTCGGCCCCAAAGGCATCACGTGCCATCTCGAACAGCGGCGGGACGTTGTCGAACCTGAAGTCCGGCAGCAGGACCGGCGGCCGGGGCGTGATCTCACCGAGTCCCGGCACCTTGATCGTGGTGTTCGGGCGGCTGGCGCATTCGAGGGCCGACTCGAAGTCGGTGTAAGGGGGATCGGTTATCCCGACGCCGGCAAGGTGCTCGATCACGATCTGGGTATCGGGGCAGTTGTCGATAATTTTCTTGAAGCTCGCGTTTGAAAACCGTTTGGCGTTACCGAGCGAACTCACCACCAATCCAAGCTCGCCGGCTTTTCGCCAGATGTCCGTGACGTCTGCGAGGGCGCTGAAACCTGCGTCGGGTGCGATTCTCACCCCGGCAGCCCCCTGCCCTGCCAGCTGTTCGAGCGTGCCGAGCGGGTCGGGGTTGGCAGGGTCGATCATCACGACGACCTTGAAGCGACCGGGTCGTTTGGCTGCTTCGGTGAACAGGTAATCGTTGCCGTATGTACCGCCGTGCTGGATCAGGACCGCGGCATCGACACCCGCCTGGTTCATCTCGAACTCGAGGGTTTCGATTGGCTGGAACCAGTTGCGGCCAGCGTGGCAATGGGTGTCGATGATCATGCGGTTATCCAGTTTCCGGGTATTTTTTAACTTTTCGGGGTTTGCCGGGATTCAGCGGTTGGCGTACCCCCGCTAGGTTGCGATCTCCATACCGGAGGTGCCAACGCCCGATCCCTCGCTGAGCACGAGGTCGTCGATTTCACTTTTGATTTCTGGCGACATCTCCCAGTCGCCGCCCAGGTTTTCGGTCGCTTCGGCGGGTGTCACCGAACCGGCCAGCGCAACACTGACGGTTTCGTTTGCCAGCACCCATCCGATAGCCAGTTGCGGGACTGTCTTGCCATGATCGGCGGCGATTCCCTTGAGTTTTTCTACGACCGCCACGTTTGCGGCGATGTTGTCGGGTCCCCACGAGCTGATGCCGAAGTTGGCACCGCCTCGCCGCCAGTCGTCTTCGGCGAAGGTCTTGTCGGCACCCCAGGTGCCCGTCAGAAGTCCGTGTGAAAGCGATCCGTAGGCCATGATGCCCATGTCGTTAGCCTTAACGAACGGCATTACTTCGGCTTCCGGGCGCCGGTCGAAAACGTGGTAGCCGATCTGGTTCGTAACTATCGGACTGGTCTCGCGGCACTCCGCCATCATTTCGACTGAGAAGTTCGATACGCCCGAGTGCCGGATCTTGCCTGCCTTCTTAGCTTCTTCCAGGGCTTCCATCGGTTCGGAGAAGGCGCGGTCATGGTCGGGCCAGTGGATGAGGAACAGGTCGATGTAGTCGGTCTGGAGGCGTTGCAGGCTCTCGTCGATCGAGGCCTTCAACCGCACGGGGTCGGAGTCGGCAACCGTTGCGGAGCGGTTGTCGGAACTGCCACGCCTCCACTCGCGGGCCCCCTTCGTAACCAGGACCACGTTCTCGCGAATGCCCTTCAGGGCCTTGCCCATGAGGGTTTCGCCGTAGCCCCAGCCGTAGACCGCGGCGGTATCGAACAGCGTGATGCCGTTGTCGTAGGAGGTCCTTGCCGCGGCGATCGCCTCGTCGTCATCGAATGCGCCGTACATCCCGCGGCCCATTGGCCAGCCCCCGTAACCGATCACGGAGGTTTCCAGCCCTGAGTTTCCAAACATTCGTTTTCGCATTTTTTTAATCCTGCGGATCCTGGTTGTTACTGAGTTGTCGTGTTACGCAGTTTGAAATTAGTTCGATAAATGCCGATTCGCCTTGAAACCGTGCTGATGACTATTCGATAGTGACCCTTCCTTCACCGTCTACGCGAGTCACAGTACCTGATCCGGTGAACGGACCGGCGCTAATCGTAACGGACACTGTCTGCCCCGCCGCGACATTGAGCGCGGTGCCGTTCTGCTGGGCCTGTTCGATTCCGCCGTTGCCGAAGCTGGTGCATGGCTCGAGGCCGGCGTTGTAGCACCTGCCGTACCACGGGTAGCCATAGCCGCCACCGAAGTTGCGCCAGTACCAGAGAAACTTGAAAACGTCGGCGGGATAGCTGACGGCCCAGCCGAGTTGCGTCTCCTCGTTCAGCAGTGCGTACCAGCCCCCGGACATCCCTGTCATGTAGGCCATATCGAGCGAGCGGTCTTCTTTGGGCGGGATGTGGGTGAAGTCGAGGACCGAGCCGTCTTTGGCGTTTACATTAGGCCAATCGCCTTCGTAATCGGGTTCAAGTTTCGAGTTCGGGTCGATGCTCTCGGGGTGGCTTAAGACCCGACATTCGGGTACGTAAAGACGTGATTCACCGGAGAGGACGGGAGGCCCGATGGCGATGTGCTCAAGCCACACGATATCGAGGTCTTCTTCGCCTTCGTTTGTGACGGCTTCTTCGACCTGCAGCGTCGGCGACCCGGAAACCAGCGAGAGCGTTTTCGAGACGGTCATCGGCATGCGAACGCTTTTGGCGGTGAACCGGACGCTTACCCTGACGGGTGTGTCTTCGACCACCGCGGCATCCCACGGTATCGTGTTCATATCGGCATGAATCCCGAAATCGGCGCCGTAAACCCGGTCGGCGTAACCGCCGTGTGGGACTACTGTCTGCCAGCCGCCCTCGTAGTAGTCGAGCCAGATCGAGGCAGGATCGCCGGTCGCCGGAACGGTGTACCGGGGATCCCGGACACCCCAGGGGGTGCGCCACATGAACTCGGTGTCGGTCGGCTTGTGAACGAAGCTTGAAATGTCGGCGCCCTTGTCGGCCAGGACCGTGATCCGGACGACTTCGTTTTCTAGGATTACCGTTTTCAGACCGCGGTAGGTCCACGCATCGGAAACCCGGCAGCCGCTCGTACGCTCATCCTGGTAGTGCATTTGACGTTCGCCTTCCTATGAGCCCGGTTGGATCACGATGCGAAACACTTCTTTGTTTGGTTCGAGCATCCGGTTGAATCCATCTTCGATCGCGCGGCTCAGGGGCACAGTCTCGGAGATGAGTGGCTTCACGTTGATCTTGCCCTGTGCTATCAGTTCGACCGCAGCCTCCATATCGCCCGGGGATGTGGCGACAGACCCGATTACACTGATCTCGCGGCCGACAATACTGTTGAAGTCCATCTCCGGCGTTGTCGAGTAGATCCCGATTAGCAAAGTCGTTCCGCCGCGGCGGGTCCACTCGATCGCCATGCGGGGAGTATTTTTGGCCCCGGCAGATTCCACCACGATATCGGCCCCGATGCCGCCGGTGAGTTCGAGCAGTCTACTGGCTGCGGCCTGTTCATCCTGGGAATTGATGACCTCATCGGCGCCGAGTTCGTTCGCCAGTTCCAGGCTCTGTTCCCGCACGTCGATGGCAATGACCCTCGCACCTGCGGCCTTGAACACCTGCAAGGTGAGTTGCCCGACGGTGCCGCAGCCGATCACTGCGACCGTATCGCCGGGTTTCACACCGGACCTGCGGACGCCGTGGACTGCGACCGTTGTCGGTTCAACCAACGGGCCCTCTTCATCGGAAACGCTATCGGGTAGCACGATGAGATGATCGGCACGCCAGACCATGAAGTCTTCGAGCCCGCCGTCGATCATGAAACCGGCGACTGCCATGTTCGGGCATACGGCCTGCTGCCCGCGAAGGCACCAGAAGCAGGTCCCGCACGTCAGTACGTTGTTGACGGCGACACGGTCACCGACGCTGACGTTTTCGACACCTTCTCCGAGTTCGGCGACATGTCCCGATATTTCATGGCCGATCACCAGTGGCGTTTGCTGGCCGGTGAGTGGATTCGGTGATCCATGCTGTATCCAGAGTGGGCCGAACTGCCACTCCTCAATGTCGGTAGCGCAGATGGATGTGTTTGTGACCCGGAGCTTAACCTCGCCGGGGCCGGGGACCGGTTCCGGGATGTCTTCGAGTCGGATGTCTTTGTTGTCGTGGTAGACGATGGCTTGCATATGGCGTTCGGGTGCTGTGGTGGTAAATAAATTCGACCGGAATTCTACACGCAGGACGATGGCCCGCAATTTACGGGTGCGTGGTGTGCAGTGCGACTCTTACGTGCTAATATCCCACCGCGAATGCAGTTCGATACGAGCGGGTGTTTCTTGCACGCTCGATCACCTCATCGACCCACGAAGATCGCCTAGCAAAGCCTGGAGCCGGAGATGAAAGCAAGTCCGAAGATCACAAAAGTTTCGGTCACCACGTTCGAGCACGAGCTCGAGAACGTTGGCAAGGACTACAACACGTTCAACATGGTTTACGAAGGCGGGTCGAAGCTGACACAGAAGGGTGCGATCCTGCAGATTCACACCGACCAGGGGATTGTTGGCGAGTACCCGGGGTGGAACGACGATATCCGGCTAGCGGCCCAGTACCTGATCGGCAAGGACGCGCTTGCACGGGAGTCGATCTACAACGACACGAAACGGGGACTCCGCCACAGCGCCCAAATCGGTGTTGGGTTGATCGATATTTGTCTGTGGGACATCGCGGGCAAGTTGTACGACGAGCCGCTGTACCGTCTGCTCGGCGGTGAGAAGAAGCCGCTTCCTGCGTATGCATCGACCCTGCACGGCGACGAGAACGGCGGGCTGGGCACTCCGCAGGACTTTGCCGATTTCGCCGAGCAGTGCTACGAAATGGGCTACCGGTCGTTCAAGGTCCATGGCTGGGGACTCGCCCGCAGCGAGATCCAGCGCGAGGTCGATAATGTCCTGAACCTCGGCAGGCAGTTCGAGGGCCGGATGGATTTGCTGATCGATCCTGCGTGCGAGGTGAAGAACTTCGGTGACGCCCTGAGGTTGGGGAAGGCCTGTGACGAGGCCGAGTTTTTCTGGTGGGAGGACCCCTACCAGGACGGTGGTGTATCACAGTTCGCGCACCGCAAGCTCCGGCAGATGGTCAAGACGCCGCTGTTGCAGACCGAGCACATTCGCCTTCTCGAACAGCACGTCGACTTCATGGTGGCGGATGGCACCGATTATGTTCGGGCCGGGGCGCACGAGGACGGCGGCGTGACGGGTGCGTTGAAGATCGCTCATGCGTCGGAGGGGTTCGGTCTCGATGTGGAGCTTCACGGGCCCGGGCCAGTCCACCGTCACATCATGTCGTCGATCCGTAACACCAACTTTTTCGAGCTGGGACTGGTCCACCCGAAGGTTAAGTCGACAAAGCCACCGATTTACCTCGGCTACAACGACGATCTCGATGGGATCGATAGCGAAGGCAACGTATTTGCGCCGGATGGGCCGGGTATCGGCGTTCCGCTGGACTGGGACTGGATCCGGGCGCACCAGACCGACGAGGGTGTGATCGCAGAGGCGTAGGCTTTCGGGTCGGGTGCGACCGGCGACGGGGGTCGTAGGTGCTCGCGCCTGATGACGAGTTTTGACCCACACCCGATCCCTTTCCCTGGCAGGGAGAGGGGGTTTTCGGGTATTAGCGGGGTGTTACTGCGGCGTCCTGGGTGATGTGGGAGACGCCTGTCGTGCTTTCGTACACCACTGCCCGGACGGTGGCCGATTTCGTTTCGCCGGCCGCGAAAATCATCGACGTGCGCTGGTCGGAGCCCGGCTCCGGAATACCGGCTGGCATGCTTGTGAATGGCTCGAGGCCCACGTTGTAGGTCCTGCCGTACCAGGGGTAGCCCCGGCCGCCTCCGAACACCTGCCAGTACCAGACGTACTTGAACGTTTCGACCGGGTAGGTGATGCCGATTCCCACTCCCCGGTCGGGATTGGTGACGGCGTACCAGCCTTCCTCCTGGTTCTTGAAGGCAGCGAAATCCTGCAACCGGTCCGACTTCGGCGGGAACGCCGTCAGATCAACTTCAGTGCCATCGGGTCCGGCGGCTTTCGGCCATGATCCGGTCTGCCCCTGTCGGAGTCGGGGTGACGGCTCTTCCGACTCGGGGACAAGGAAGTCACCCGGTGCCATATCGAGCCGGCAGTCTGGCGTCAGGAACGGATCTCCAAGCGCGACATGCTGCCCCCACTGGGCCTCTGCTGGCTCTTCGGCCTCGTTCGTCAGCGTATCGGTGACCGTCAGCACCGGGCTTTCGGCTTCGAGCGTCACGACCTTCTCGACCCAGAACGGGGTGCGGACGGTCCTTACGCTGAACTTTGCGCTAACTCGTTGGTGTGTATCTTCAACGATCACCGCGTCCCATGGCATCAATGTCGCTTCCGTGTGTTGCCCCAGGTCGGCGTTTGCGTACTTCTGCGGTGGTCCACCCGTCGGGGCTATGGTCTGCCAGCCACCTATGTACGTGTCGTGCCAGGTGTTGTCCCCGTCGCCGGTCGAGGGTGTCCACAGGCCGAGGTTTCTGACCGACCATGGTGTGCGCCACATGAACTCGGTGTCGGTTTTCTTGTGCGAAAGTTCGAAAACATCGGCACCCTTGTCGGCGATCAGCGAAACCCTGAGCAGTTCGTTTTCAAGAACGACCGTTTTCAGGCCGCGGTAGGCCCATGAATCGGATATTCTGCATCCGGTCGTCCGTTCGTCCTGATAATGCAATGAAAACCTCCTTGTGTTTGGGGTAACCCGGGAATCGCAAGGGTATAAATACGCGGCATGGTTACATCGCTTTTTACACCGTGATTTACCGATTTAATACACAACCTGTGTGCACACGGTCCTGATGTGTGGAAGAATCAGGTTGTTGGTGCATCAATGGCTGGGTGGCGTAATAGTACGCGAGATTGAGTTCTGGAGAGGTAATCAAGTAATTGGCTCGAATACTTGTCGTTGACGACAGCCCAGATGTACGACTGGCCCTGGCAACCATTCTTGAGGATGCCGGGCACGATATTGTCGAAGCCGAAGACGGCGACCAGGTTTTTGACCTTGCAGTCGCCGAAACTCCCGATCTCGT
>JASLNQ010000103.1 GCA_030745955.1 Dehalococcoidia bacterium
CGAAAAACCGACCGACGATCTGGTTGCCGGTATCGATGCAATCGTTAATATCGGCTACCAGTGCCAGACCGGTAGTGCCACCGACCTCATCGACTACCACACCCGCCGCATGTACAACCTGGTGCAGGCCGCTTCAGATGCCGGTGTGTCACGGTGTGTCAATATCAGCACCCTGCGGCTTTACGAGGGCCACGAAGAGAACCTGGTAGTCACCGAGCGGTGGCGCACCGACCCACCGGCAGATGACGTCGAACTACTGGGTGCCCACCTGACGGAAATTGTATGCAAGGAATTCGCCAGGGACCGCTTGGTCCAGGTCGCAAACCTGCGACTCGGCTGGCCGCTCGTGGGCGGATCGTCAGCCGGTCCCGACGACACCGCAGCGGTCACTCACGAACTGATAGGTGCGGCTGTCGCCGAGGCCCTGGTCAGCAACGAACTCGACCAATGGCAGGACATTCACGTCCAGTCACCGGTAGCAAACCAGAGGTTCAGTACCGCCACGGCAGCAAGATTGCTCCCGGGACTCGCAGAAAGGTTGGCGCAATGAAAGTCTTGATACTTGGCGGCAACGGCATGCTTGGCCCATGGGCCGTGCGAGCCATGAAGGAACGCCACGACATTCTCCTTACCGATATCAACGAGCCCCGTGCCGGTTATGACGGCGAATACCTGGAACTTTCGGTCGACGATGTCGACGGGGTGGTGAAGGCCGCCGAAGGAATGGACGTCATCGTCAACCTGTCGGTACTGCGCCCACACCGGCAGCTTGCCTTCGATGTGAACACGATGGGCAACTACGCCATGATGGTCGCGGCTCGCGAGCACCGCATTAAGCGGATCATCAACACGGGCCCCCACTTCCAGCTTGTCGGAATGCAGTACGAGAACTGGGACCATGATCTCAATCCCGAAATGCCCCCGGCGCCCGGCACCCGGCTGTACGCCCACACCAAGGCCCTGGGGCAGGAAATCTGCCGGGTATTCAGCGAGCGACATGGAATCCAGGTCCTCACGCTGCTCTACTACAACATGAAGCACACGTGGAACCTGGGCGGCCTGGAACCCGGAGGACCGCCGTATCACCAGGACATGACACCGTACTCCACGGCGTGGACAGACTGCGGGACGGCCATTGCGGCCGCCGTCGACGTGCCGGAGGAGCGACTGGCGAGCCGGTGCGAGACGTTCTTCGTTTTTCCCGACATACCCCACCGCAAGTTCGAAAACGAAAAGATCAAGCGCGTGCTGGGCTGGCGGCCCCGCTACCACGTCGAAGGGCTGTGGAACAAGGAGTGGCGGACGCCCCCGGACAATCTCACCGAGGCGTTTTAGGGCAAAGAAGGTTTGACACCTGGTAGCTCGGGTGATCCCACCGGACCAATGCCAAATCACGCGTAAAGGCCCCGAAGCAACTCGGGGCCTTTCTCATTCCATTTAGTCGAGAAGCCTACAGGTCTTTGACCTCGGCGGTGATCTTTTCGACCGAGTCCTTCGCATCGCCAAATAGCATCATCGACCTGTCGAGGAAGAACAGCTCGTTCTGAACCCCTGCGAAACCACTCGACATCGACCGCTTCATGATGATCACCGACTGCGCATAGTCCACGTTCAGGATCGGCATGCCGTAGATCGGGCTTGTAGTGTCGGTCCGTGCTGCAGGGTTCGTCACATCGTTGGCGCCGATCACGACGGCCACGTCAGTGCGCTGGAACTCCGAGTTGATCTGATCGAGATCTTTCAACTCGTCGTATGGCACGTTTGCCTCCGCCAGCAGGACGTTCATGTGCCCCGGCATGCGACCGGCTACGGGGTGTATGGCGTAGCGGACACTGATATTGCGGTCTTTCAGCAGATCGGCCAGTTCACGCACCTGGTGCTGCGCCTGGGCGACCGCGAGGCCGTACCCGGGCACGAATATCACCGACTGCGCGTAGGCAAGGATCATCGCCGCATCATCGGCCTGGATCGAGCGGACGGGGCGATCGTCGTCACTCCCGCCAACCCCGGTGCTGTCCTCAACACCGAACCCACCGAGCATCACGTTCGCCAGTGACCGGTTCATCGCCTTCGTCATGATCCGGGTCAGGATTATTCCGGAGGCCCCAACCAGCGATCCTGCGATGATCAGAATATTGTTGCCAAGAACGAAACCGGTGGCCGCTCCCGCGATACCGGAGTACGAGTTCAGCAACGCGATGACCACCGGCATATCGGCACCGCCGATCGGGATTACTACGAGAATTCCGAGAGCGAGCGCGATACCGCCAGCAATCAGGAAAGGCAGGAGAGACGGCTCGATGACGAGCCACACCGTTGAAGCGATCATTCCACCCAGCAGGGCAAGGTTGATGACGTTGCGGATCGGCAGCAGCAACGGACGGGTCGGCACCACACCCTGGAGTTTCCCATAGGCAATGAAGCTACCCGTGAGTGTCACGCCACCAACAATGACCGAAGCCATGATCGTGATCGAAATGTTCTCGGCGATATCGGCATTCGCGTCGACCAGGCGGATCAACTCGGCTGCCGCAACAACCGCCGACGCAGCCCCGCCAAAACCATTGAAGATCGCCACCAATTGCGGCATCGCCGTCATCTGCACTGCGCGTGCCGCGTACGCACCGATTCCCGCACCAACGATGGCGCCACCGATGATCCATTCCCACGAAGCAATGTCGTTGCCGATCACCGTTGCCACGACCGCCAGCAGCATCGCAAGCGCCGACATGCGGTTACCGTTCCGGGCCGTGGCCGGCGAACTGAGCTGCTTCAGGCCAATGATGAAGAGGATCGCGGCGACGATATAGGCCGCGTTCGTGAAGTCCAGGTTCAGGAGCGCATCGGTTTTCATGACCGGTCCTCGTCACTCCGCCTGAACATCTGCAACATGCGATCGGTGACCATAAACCCGCCGACCACGTTGATCATGGCGAGTCCGACTGCGACAGCCCCGAGCACCTGGCCCACCAGCCCATCGGCCTGGGCGGCCACCAGCAGGGCCCCGACGATGACGATGCCCGAAATGGCGTTTGAACCCGACATCAGCGGGGTGTGCAGGGTTGGCGGCACCTTGGTGATCACTTCGTACCCGATAAAGATCGCAAGCACGAACACGGTTAACGCAATGATCAGCGTTTCGGCGTCAAACATTTACCAGAGGCTCCCTTGTATGGCCCGGTACACGTACCTGGACCCTCGCAATAGTGGCGTTTTCAACTCGCTATTCACCCAGCCCGTGCCGTGTTTCGCCTTCATGCGTAACACACGTCGCATCGATTACCTCATCCTCGAAGTCGAGGTTCAGCGTGCCCTCGTTCCGGTCGATGATCAGGTCGAAGAGCGCCATGACATTTCTTGAATACAGCTGGCTGGCGTCGAACGGCATCGAACTCGGGACGTTCACCGGCCCGTTGATCGAGACCCCGTTCACCTCGATGACTTCTCCAGCCACCGTCCCCGCGACGTTCCCACCCGATTCCGCCGCGAGGTCGATCACCACGCTGCCGGGTTTCATCACTTCTACCATGTCGGTGGTCATCAGGAGCGGGGCAGGGCGACCCGGAATCGCAGCGGTAGTAATCACCGCGTCGGCATCCGCAATGTGCTCTTTCAGAAATTCGCGCTGCGCCGCCTGCTCTTCCTCGGTCTGTTCACGCGCGTATCCACCCGCACCCTCAGCGTCCTCAGCCGCGGGAGGTTGTATGAACCTCGCCCCGAGACTCTCGACCTGTTCGCCAGCTGCCGCGCGCACGTCGAAGGCTTCGACGACCGCCCCGAGGCGCCGCGCTGTCGCGATTGCCTGGAGGCCTGCGACACCAGCTCCGAGCACTAATATCCTGGCAGGGGGGATCGTTCCCGCCGCCGTCATCATCATTGGCAGGTACTTGCCGAGTGAGTTCGCAGCCAGCAGCACTGCCTTGTAGCCGGCGATCGACGCCTGTGAAGACAGGACGTCCAGCCGCTGGGCCCGGGCGATCCGTGGGACAAGTTCCATAGCGAAGGCGGTCGCCCCGGTCGCCGCCAGGGCAGCAACTGCAGTGGAGTCAGTCCGGGCGTTCAGCAAACCAATTACGATGTTGCCTGCTTTAAGAGCACTCACATGGTCGCCTGCGGGGGACTGGACATGGACGATGATGTCGACCGATCCGGTTATACCGCCCGCCGGAGCGATATTTGCGCCGACTCCGGTATAGGCCGAATCCGGGAACCCTGCAGCGATGCCAGCCCCTTCCTCGATAAATAGCTCATGGCCTGCCTTCACAAGACGGTCTACAGTCTCTGGCACGAGGGCCACACGAGTCTCGTTGGGATCCGACTCCCTGGGGGCGCCGATCTTCATCCATTGCTCCAGTCGAACACAGCCACGTTCGCCCAAAAAATGTTGGCGACAACCGCCTAATGATATCTCCCGGCGCGGTTAACCCGGTGTGAAATTATGATGAAATCAGCGGGTGGCCATTTACGGAATCCGGTCACTGGCTGTACTTTGTCCCGGTTCAGTGTCCGCAACCTGGAACTACCGATCTCCCGAGTCCCGGCATTCCGCAATTTGCCAGCCGTAGCCAGAAAGAGTTTGCCATGTACGTGATCAGACGTGTGTACGAAGTGAAGCCCGGCACTGCGCGGCGGGTTGCGACCCTGGTCAAACAGCAGGGTGACGCCTACACGAAGGCCGGTCAGCGGTCGGAAGTCCGGGTCTACTTCAACGGAGGCACCGTGCCCGGCGAAAACAACCGTGTCTATATGGAGTGGACCGACGAGGTTATCGACTCGCCATATCGCGATGGGCTCACGCTGGCCCCGGAGGCCATGGTGATCGGTGGGAAAGTCCGTGAACATGTCATCGGCAGCCACATCGAGTTTTTCGAGCTGATGATCCCTGCCAAGATGCAGGATGAATGACTTTCACGATTGATTGCGGCTATCGCACCGATACCCCCGGGGGGAATTGCGCACCTTGAAGATCAAAGAAATTTCAGCGTTTCCGATCCGAGTTTCCCAGGACGGCGCGGCCGAAGGGGCCGCCCGCCCGGCTGTAATCGACTTCGGGGATTACTTCGTCGACGAGCAGGCCTTTACGTCGATCTACTCGAAACACCACGAAACGACGGTGATAAAGGTGGAAACCGATACCGGGATAGTCGGCTGGGGCGAAGCGCAATCGCCCGTCTCGCCACGGACGACGCAGGTGATCGTCGAGGACCTGGTACGCCCGCTGATACTTGGGCGCGACCCGTTCGACATCGAGGCTATCTGGACTCGCAACTACGGTGCGATGAAGGAGCGCGGGCACCCCACCGGCTTTTATATCGATGCCATCGGCGGGACCGATACCGCACTCTGGGACATTGTTGGGAAAGCGACGGGCAAGCCCGTGCATAAGCTTGCCGGGGGCCGGTATCGCGACCGGGTGACGCTGTACGCCGGGATGGGTGGCACCGATCCCGAAAAAGTGGCCGATGCCGCTGAGGAACACGTCGGCTACGGCTATCGGGCGCTCAAACTGCACCTACTGCTCGATGCCGAGGGAGTAGCAGAAATTGCCAGGGCCGTCCGCAAGCGCGTCGGCCCCGGCATCATGCTGATGTGCGACGTGCACATGCGGCAGTCGGTCTCGAGCGCCATTAAGCTCGGCCGGGAACTTGAAATACTTGATTTCACATGGCTCGAATCACCTCTCGTCCCTGAAGACATCCAGGGCGCAGTAGCGCTGGCCGACGCACTCGATATGGCCGTGGCGATCGGTGAATGGAGCCGCACACGCTACGAAATGCGGGAGGCCTTCGAACGAAGGGCCTACGACGTCGTTATGCACGACATCGGTAGGACGGGCATCACTGAAGGCCACCGCATCGGGACGATCGCCGACACCTACAACATTCCGGTCGCACCCCATGTGGGCGGCGGTGGAATCCTGTCGGTGGCGGCGACTGTCGAATACTCGGCGTCGTGTTCCAATTTCATGATCATGGAGCACAGTCACCACGCGAACGAGATCAAGAACGCAATCACTGCGGAAAACTACGGGCCGATTAACGGATACTTCGAGGTGACCGACAGGCCGGGCCTCGGGATTGAGATCGATCAGTCCCTTCTCGAAAAGTACGCGGTTTCGTAGTAAAGGTTGGTGGCGACGTGAGCGAATACGAGTCACCGTTTGTACTTGCCGTGGACATTGGCAGTTCGTCGGTGAAAGCCGGGCTGTACGACGCCCGCGCCCGCGACGTGCCCGGTGTCGAGGAAACGGTCCCACACACCCAGGTTGTCGCAAGCGACGGGACCTCGGAAGAGGATCCCGAACACATCAGGCAGGCAGTCGAACAGGCTATCGACTCCGTCCTCGCAAAGGCCGGTAACCTGGCTTCCGAGGTAACCGGAGTCGGCTTCGACTGCATGGCCAGCACGATCATTGGCCTCGATATCAGCGGCGACCCGATCACCCCCGTTTACACCTATGCCGACACACGATCTGCGCCCGACGTCGACCGCCTGCGCAACGAACTCAATGTCCCCCTCGTCTACGACCGGACGGGCGTGATGCAGCACACATCGTATGTTCCGGGCCGGATCAGGTGGCTGCGCAGGACGCAACCGGAAATAGCGGCCCGTGTCGCGAAATTCGTCGACGTGTCGACCTACATGTTTTCGAGGTGGTTCGGCCGGGACGACGTGAAGGCGAGCTACTGCGTGTCGTCATGGAGCGGCATGCTTAACCGTCGCGAACTGTGCTGGGACACGGGCCTGCTCGGCAGGCTGGGTATAACGGAGGAGAACCTGCCCGGACTGGTTCCGTGGAGCACGCCGGAAAGCGGTCTCACAGCCGAATACGCCGACCGCTGGCCCAGCCTGAGCGAGGTGCCGTTCTTCCCTGCTGTTGGAGACGGCGCTGCGGTGAGCATCGGCTCCGGCTGCGTCGATGGCACAAGTGTGGCGATCACAGTCGGGACAACGGGCGCGATGCGGGTTATTGAGAAGGGACCGGTGCCCGATGTGCCGGCCGGTCTGTGGTCCTACCGGCTGGGCAGCGAGCGCTCGTTACTCGGTGGCTCGTTCTCCGAAGGCGGGAACGTGGTGGTGTGGGCACTCGAAAACCTGCGACTGCCACCGGTCGAACAGTTGAACGGCGAGTTGTCGAAGCTTGAACCTGCCGCACACGGTATTAACGTGCTGCCCTTCATCGCCGGTGAACGGGCGACCGGCTGGGCAACCTCGGCAACCGGGGTGCTGGAAGGCATCAGGGTTTCGACCACCCCCCTCGAAATCCTGCAGGCGATGATGGAATCAGTCGCCTACCGGTTCGCGCTGGTTGCCGACCTGCTACTACCAGGCGTGAAGACGGGCTACCAGATAATCGCCAGTGGCGGGGCCATACAGAATTCGCCGTGGTGGGTCCAGACCATGGCAGATGTACTCGGTGTCACCGTGGAAGTTTCCGCCGAGCCGCAGGACACCAGTCGCGGGACGGCGATCCTTGCCCTGAACGCACTTGGCGTGTGGGACGAACTCGATACCCATCCCGCCCGAATCGCCGAAACATACGAACCAGA
>JASLNQ010000104.1 GCA_030745955.1 Dehalococcoidia bacterium
CGTATCCGATGCGCAAGACGCCGCCGTGCGGGCCGCAATGTCGGGTTCCGGTGGCGCCGGTGCACGACTTCGGAAACTGGCCGAGGACACGAGAGACCGGATAAACCAGTTTGACAAGGACGTTGATCAGGATACGAACCGGCTGGAACAATCCCGGATATCCCTAGCGGCAAAGCAACGGGCGATCAGAGACGCTCGCGGAATGATCGTGAGGCGTCTGAACACGATGAGCTCGCTGGCCGAACGTGCCGGAGTCGAGTTCGGCACCGAGTTATTCGCCCAGCATTCTCAGCCGCAGCAGTCACAGCGAATGGCACTGCCAAGGGCGACTCGACGGCGTCCACGCCGTGTCAGGGTGCGTCGCCGCAGGGCTTCCTAGACCCTATCGGCTGAATTGCCGAAACCCGTTGGACTATTGAGTGCCCTCCACTGCGAGGGCACTTCGTTTTAACCCGTCGATGAACCCGGAAATACTCGTCTAGAAAAAGCGGCCCCACCGATGTTGGATCACCGGCGGGACCTGATCGTACGCTGAGTTCCCAGCGCACGACTCTATCCACGATACAACTCGACCGGCGTGGCAGATAGTCCCTGTTGCAGGCCGAAAAACGGCCCCCGCCGATTCCTCATGCTCGCGGTCGCACGCTCAAATTCATCGTCAGCAACGGGCCCCGAAACGGCTCTCGCATGCTGCTATGATTCCGCCGCGTGGGGGTTAGGGAACGTCATCAGCACGAGGGAAGTCAAACTTGCTCATCAAAGATGTAAAAACCTGGGCTGTCGAAAATCCCCCACCCCACTTTGGCGGTCCTTTCTGGGTGTTCGTGAAACTGACCACCGACAACGGGATCGTCGGCAACGGTGAAGCGTATGGCGTCCCATTCACGCCGATCAGAATCCGGCAGTGGATCGAAGACGTGGCAGAGCGCCTGGTGATCGGCAAAGACCCGTTCCAGATCGAAACGATCACGCGGACCATCTATTCGAGCGGCTTCAGCCAGCACCCGGAGTTCACGATGGGCGGCGTGCAGAGCGCCCTCGAAATCGCCTGCTGGGATATCGTCGGCAAGGCACTCGACCAGCCGGTTTACAACCTGCTCGGGGGCAAGGTAAGTGACAAACTGCGCTCGTACACCTACCTGTATCCCGAGAGTGGTCCTGGTAGTACGGCGGACAACGCGGCTGTGAACGCTACGAGAAGCGTTCACAACGACCCCGAGATAGCACCGAAACGGGCAGAACACTACATCGACCTTGGTTTCACGGCGATCGGGTTCGACCCGGTGATGCCGATGGGCTCGTTCGACCCCCGGCAGCTTTCGCTCGAATCCCTGGACAACGCGGAACTGGTAACGAAGAACCTGCGGGAGGTTGCGGGCAGCAAGTGCGACCTGCTGGTGAAGACCCACGGGGAAATGACAACGTCGAGCGCAATTCGCCTGGCAAAGAGGCTGGAACAGTTCGACCCCCTGTGGCTGGAAGAGCCGACGCCGCCCGAGAACCGGAAAGAGATGGCGCGTGTCGCGCACTCAACGAGCATCCCCGTAGCAACAGGGGAGCGCCTGGTCAGCAAGTACGAATTCGCCGATCTACTCGACAGGCAGGCCGCTTCGATCCTGCAACCGGCGCTGGCACGGGTGGGTGGCATTCTCGAGGGCAAGAAGATCGCCGGCATGGCCGAGGCGCACTACGCGCAGATGGCGCCGCACCTCTACACGGGTCCCATCGAAGCGGCGGCCAACATCCAGCTGGCGACCTGCAGCCCGAACTTCCTGATCCAGGAGAGCATCGAGACCTTCGGCGGCTTCTACGCCGAGATAATCAAGAAGCCGATCCAGTGGCAGGACGGATACATCATCCCGCCAACAGACCCCGGTATCGGCTACGAGCTGGACGAAGCGGTCGCCGATGCGCATCCCTTTACGGAGCAAAAGGTGTTCCCGCCGACGGTCGACAAACCTATCGTGCTTGAGCTGGACGGCAGGTAGGCCGACATATCACCTGAACGGGCGGGTAAGTACCGGCTGGCGCGCCCTGGGCCGCGGCGCGGTGCAACTTCGTCAGGCCAAAAGATGTGGCACCCCCGGCGGGACTCGAACCCACAACCTAAAGATTAGAAGTCTTCCGCTCTGTCCAGTTGAGCTACGGGGGCGTGAGAACCATTCTAATGGCGGCGCCGCGGTCACCCCCGGGGGGCGCGCTACCAATATTAGCCAGTCGCACACCGTTCACGGAATCCACCGGCCCAGGTCTGGGCCCGCAACGCGAGATCGCATCGAAATGGATTCACCCGCTCTTATTCCGAAGGAAATCCGTGACCGGTAGCTCGAGTGCGAGCCACGACATCTGCAGGGGAAACACCTCGCAAGGGACTCGTGGCGGTGTTCTCACAACATCACACCGGGAAACAGATGGTCTATCAAGCCGTTTGGGCAGCAATGCAGCAATACAGATGGACACGATCTGGAGAAGATTCGCAGGACCCGGCGCCCAGGCCGTCAGTTCACCCTTGTTCCCGCCAGAACTCAGCTGAGGTCGTCTCGGCGTCGATCTCAGCCGATTCGCCGGATGCCGGATGTTCTCCGCAGAGGTCGCTGTGCAGCTCGCAGACCTTCGCCCGGCCTTCCTCGAGTAGCGACCGTCCTGCAGGTGTCGCCGAGTAGAAAAGGCGGCTCCGACCCACGGGTTCTCTCTCTTCGGACGCCAGGTACCCCGCTGTTTCCATTGCGTGCAGGATTGGGTAGAGGGTTCCGGGAGTGATCCTGTGACCGTGCTCTACCAGCCGTTCGAGCATCCAGAGTCCGTAGAACGGTTCCTGGGCAGCATGGTGCAGGATGTGTAGCCGCACGAGCCCGGTGAATAGAAGGTGTGGTTTCATCTGTATGTACTCGATAACGAAGTTCGAAAACCTGATTCACGGTTCTCTTATTCGTGGTGCCGCGCGCGCTACCAGAATAGTGAAATTGTTCACAAATGCCGTGAGACATTCCGCGATCCGATGATGACTTTGTGAGGAACATGTGCGAATGCCCACCTGGTATAGGCCAGAGCCTTGCCAGATCGTGATTGGAGATGGGCAGTGCCATTGTTGTCTGCCAACGCGCAAGTCCCGGATATCGGGTGTTTCGACCGGCCATATCGTGTTCAGCCGACCGCACCCTGTTCGCGCAACCTGTCGATTTCAGTCGGTTCAAGCGACAGCAGTTCAGCGAGGACATCATCGGTGTCGGCACCAAGTGCGGGTCCCGGTGTCAGTGCTCGGTTCGAACCCTCCGTGGTGATCGGTGAAACGACCTGCCTGATAGTGCCATAAGACGGGTGCTCGATATCCACCACGAGCCCCCGGGCCACGACCTGCCCGTCGACAAGGGCCTGCTCGATCGTGTTTACCGGCCCTGCCGGCACCTTGCCCCGGAACAGGCCAAGCCACTCCTGGCTGGTCCGCTGCTGGAACCTTTCCGACAGCATCGGGAGCAGGATGTCACGGTTCCTGTGGCGGTCGGCGAACGTGACGAACCGCTCGTCAGTCGCCAGCTCCGGCATGCCGATCAACTCGGCGAGGTTGCGCCAAAAATGCTCTTTCGCACAGAAAATCACGATCCAGCCGTCGCTCGTCTGGAAGTTCTGGGCAGGTACGAGCGTCTGGTGAGCGGCTCCGGGACTCCGGGAGGACTGCCAGTCGCTGTTCATCTTCCACGACGCAAAGTAGGTGAGCATCGAGACTGCCGTATCGAGCAGGCTCACATCCACATCGCGGCCCACCCCCGTACTTTTTGCTTCGAGCAGGGCAGCCACCAGCCCGAGTGCTGCCGCATACCCCCCGGCGAAGTCGATAATCGATACCCCGGTCTTTCCCGGAGGTGCCCCTGGTTCGCCTGTAATCGACATATAGCCCGCCAGGCCCTGCATGATGGCGTCGTACCCGGGTTCGGACACGCGAGGGCCTGTACGGCCAAATCCGGAGAGGGAACACGTGACGATAGCCGGGTTCAGGTGCTTTAGCTTCTCGTAAGTCAGACCGAGTTTGCCGGGCAGGTCCCCGCGCAGGTTGTTGAACACCGCATCCGATTTCTCGACAAGCCGATGAAATACTGCAGTGCCCCCGGCCTGCCGCAGGTCGATAGCGATCGATTTCTTTCCCCGGTTGAATGCCTGGAAGTAGAGCGAGTCACCGTTTTCGGCACCCGGCGGAACGTAGCGGGCCACGTCGCCGCCGGCGCGCGGGTCTTCGATCTTGATCACCTCGGCCCCGAGGTCGGCAAGGTTCAGGGTTGCGAACGGTCCGGCACCGAACTGAGAGATTGCGAGGATGCGTATTCCGTAGAGCGGCGCCTTGCGACGGGGTGGCCTGGACGCTTCGGTCGTGTTGGGGTTCATACGCTCAGGCCTTTGCTTCGTGCGCCAGCTTGCCCTCGCCAAGAGTGGGATGGTTTCGTTTCGGGATAAGCACGTGGCGGCGCACTTTCATCACCGTTTCGTCGCGCTGGTTGAAAACTACAGTCTCCAGGTATACGACGCCCCGATCACCCTTCGATGTCTCGCGAAGTTCGAGAATCGTCGAGCGGGAGTAGATGGTGTCGCCATGGAAGGTCGGTGCCTCGTGGGTGACCGATTCGTAGTCGAGGTTGGCGATGGCGCGCCCTGAAATCTCGGCCACCGATTGACCAACCGCAATCGAGAGCACCAGTAGTCCGTTCACGAGGTTCTGGCCGTGCTCGGTGTTTTTTGCCGCGTAGTTGGCATCGATGTGGATTGGGTTCTGGTTCTGGGTCAGCAGTGAAAACCAGGTGTCATCGGCCTCTGAGATCGTTCGTCCCGGCCAGTGGTCGAAAACCTGCCTGACCTCAAACTCTTCGAAAAATCGCCCGTATGTCATTAGAAATTCTCCAAACTCTCCGGTTCCAGTTTTCTGACCCGGCTAGTCGTTTGATCTGGCGAGTCCCGCGTCTTCAAGCACATTCTGCGCCCTGAGGATCACCGGCATGTCGATCATTTCGCCATCCAGTGAAACTGAGCCCCGGCCTTCGGCTTCAGCTTTTGCAGCGGCATCGATGACTCTTCTCGCCCTGTCTATCTCGGTTTCAGTTGGCATGAAGACCGACTCGATCACCTCGACCTGCGCCGGGTGGATCGCCAGCTTCCCCTTGTAGCCGATCGATTTCGCAAGCATCGCGTCGGCGCGCAGTCCCTCCGGGTCTCGAAACTTCGTGTACGGGGTGTCCAGGGCATGAACTCCGGCGGCACGCGCCGCAACGGCGACTGCAGAGCGCGGGTAGGCGATACCCGGCTCAATCACGGCTCCGGCTCCGGAGTCGCCCTTGTCTTTATCGATGTCCACGCTGCGGCGGATTCCCATATCGGCTGAAAAGTCTTCTGCGCCGAACGCCGCCCACTGTATCCTGTCACTCGACCTGCAGATCTGGTAGGCGTTAATCACGGCTTCAGCCGTTTCGAGCCATGGCAGGATCGCAGTGTGACCCACAGGAATCCCTGCGGCCTTTTCACACTCCGCCAGTACTTCTTCGGCGACTCTGACCTCTTTTGGCTTGCTGATCTTGCCGATCGAAATGCCAACGATGTGATGCGACACGACTGCGGCTGCATCACCCTCGAAGTAACCACTCGACAGGCCGTTTACACGTGGGGCCAGCCGCTTTCCGGCCCCGGCAAGGATGGGCAGGTGTTCGGCAACGACTTTTCGCGCTGCCACTTTCTCGGCGGCAGGCACCGAGTCTTCGAGATCGGGAATCAGCCATTCGACCTCGAACCCTGCGGCTTTCTTGAGCATTGCCGGTTGATTGCCGGGAACGAACAGCAATGTCCGAGGGTTCGAAATGGAATTCGTCACGCCGCCACTCCCTCTGGTTTCGTCGAGGTTTTTCACGATTGAGATCAGATTGCGCCGGACTGTCGAGAACCGGGCAACTCCACGTTTTGTGATTCCCGTACAGGCTTCTTATACGATGGTTCCCCCGAACTCAAGTACGACCATATCGATAAATGCCTACAAAATTTCCAGAAACCACCGTTCATTTGCTTGCTACCGGGTCGGATTCCGCGGCCATGGCAGTTGGCGCTGCAGTTCGTTCGGGGCTTCCCGGCCCAACGGAAATTCGGCACGTCGAGCCGTCCGATTTTGCTCCAGGTGAACTCGACAATGATGATGTGCTGCTGATCGGTGATTCTGGGTATTCTGCTTTCGAAGCGCTTGAGCTGAGCGATACCGGCGATGTTGAGCAATTCAAACCCGGCCTGGTGCAGTTCCTGGGCTGCAGGCCACCGATTGCGCTGATCAACGAGTTGAACTCAGTCGGGGCGGTCGTTGCAGGTATTTCACCGTGGATAGCGGACCGTGTGGCGAACCGGGTGGTTGGATTTGCCGGATCGCTGGGGATTCCCGTGGACATGGGAGATCAGGCGGGTGCTGGTGCTCGCCAGTGGGGGATCGTTGGACTTGGGTTCACGGGATCTGCGGTCGCCCGCAAACTCGCTGCGAGTGGCGCCCCAGCTGTCGTATTTGGGGCTGATGTCCGCACTCCTCCAACCGGATTGCTAACTGAACTCAATGTTCGCCGACAAACACTCGACCTCCTCGTTGCCGGATCGGACGTGGTCGCCGTGCATGCATACCCGGGGCCAACGACCAGGCCACTGGTGTCCGAGCGGGAGCTCGGGTTGATGAAGCCGGGTGCGGTGTTGATCAACACATCCGAATTTTCTGTTGTGGACGAAGATGCCGTACTGGCCGCGCTCGAGAGCGGGGCGCTGGGGGGATACGCCACGGACTGCCCGGGTTTTGCTGTCGCCGAGGCCGCCGCCGACGCCCACGGGAAACTTGTTGCCGCCGGGAAACTGGTCGCCACTACAAATCCACTCACGAACCAGGTCGGTGCTGCACAACAGGTGGCGAAGTACATCACGACGAATGTCAGGGCGTTCCTGGATGGTGGGAGTATCGAGGGCAAAATCGAACTCGTCGATTTCCCAATGGCGGGTGATCCCAGCTTCTGGTCGTCCCGGATGATCCCCAGGCAGGATTGATCGAGCACCGGGGTCGAGCCAACAGCAGTGAATAGACGGGTTGGGTGCCAGAAAGGCCGATGCCCAGGCCCGGGCCACGCTCAGCCACCGGCGGCGGCTGTGCTTTCGGCAGCTGCTGCGACCTTCTCGATCCGTACTGCGCACGCCTTGAACTCGGGCGTCTCCGTGATGAAGTCGTAGGCGTCGTTGGTCAACACATTCGTCGGCGCGCTCTCCGGGTGTGCGAACGCCATGAATACGGCGCCCACTGGCGATCGGTCCGTCACTTTCGCATGCACCTCGACCGACCCTCGACGTGACGACACCCGCACCATCTCGCCGTCCGCGATGCCAAGCACCAGTGCGTCCTCAGGGTTTATCTCCGCCATCTCGTACGGCACCAGTTCGTCGAACCCTATCGCCCTGCCCGTCTGTGTGCCCGTGTGATAGGTGGAGCGACGGCGTCCCGTCGTCAGAAACAGCGGGTACTCATCATCGGGTTCTTCGACCGG
>JASLNQ010000105.1 GCA_030745955.1 Dehalococcoidia bacterium
CCACAGGGATACTACGTGGACAAGGTCTTTTCGGGCTGGCGTGGCAGGCTTTTGACAGATATTCTGACCCCCGCGAGCGCGATCTTGAGATCCGTCTACGGGGGTGCGCGCCCGCATTGCATTGATTAGTGATTTATCTGGAGTAATCAAGCGTATGGCGCCCAGTGGTAATTCAACCGTCACCATTCACTCAGCAGCCACGGCCCCGGTAACCACCGAAAAGTCGGTACAGCTGCCCGAGTACGACCGCGAACGCATGGAAGATATTGGCTTCCTGACGGCCATGACCTTCGTGCTGATGTGCAACTATCACCAGACCGGTCATTTTGGCGGCCCCACGGCCTATACGCCCTACACCATCACCACCCACCTGGCGGGTCCCGAAAACGGTGGCCTTACGTTCGACTACCGTCGCCCCAAGCACCCGTTTGCCGACAAGTTCATGCTCGCCGGCGGTCACAATGCGCCCGCGACCTACGGGATGTGGATAGTCATGGGCGAGGCGCTGGCCCGCAGGCACGCCGCCACCGGCGACGACCGCTACAAGGCCGATCCGAGCACATCCATGCTCGCCATCGACGCACTCGGTTTTCGCCGCGGGGCAGGTGCGCTGAAAAACATCCTCGAAGAAAATGGCCTGGCCGATCATCCCGCAATGGCGCAGGCAAAGATACGCGGAATTCGCTCGCTCTCCGGCCACTCCGAAACCACCGACCTCACCAACGATGTGAACGGCGGGCCATCGGGCGTTGGCGTCGCGACGGCCGCGGGCAAGGCGGCATTCTGGGACATGATGGGCGCCGATCCCTCGCTGAAGGTCATTGCCCTTGAGGGTGAATTCGCCCTCACCTCGGGCCACTCGCAGGAGTTCAAGACGCAGGCCGTTGCACAGCGCGTCGGCAAGCGGCTTCGCGTACTCCTCTCGTACAACAACGCCGGGATCGATGACGAACTCATCGGCAGCGTCGTAAAAGAAGAAACGTACCGTATCGAAGAGCAGTGGTCCTCGTATGGCTGGAATGTGCTCACCCTCGATGACGCCACCAACTACGACCAGGTTGTTGCGGCGCTCAAGGCGATGGAGGACTCGGATCCCTCTGACCGCCGTCCCATGATCGTTGTCGGCAACACCGTGAAGGGCTGGTGGCCGGGAGCGAAAGACGGCCTGCTCCCCGGAGGCGTGACACAGATCGTCGACCATGCGAGCCACGCTTACGGGATGCCGATGAACGGCGAGTACTTTCAGGCGCTGGCAACGTCATTCGAGCAGAAGTACGGCGTTACTTTCGAGGGCATCCGCGACGGCGCGGTCTCCGATTCGGCAGAGAACCTGCTGCAACTTAAGACCAACATCGATATCGCCCTCTCGGTCCTCGACAAAGACGGACTCGGCGACTGGCTTGCCGAACGGCTGGTTGAAATCGGCGACCAGGTCAACGACAACCTGCCACTGCGAGTCGATCCCGATACCGACCCGTTCCTCGACGAACGGCTTATGGTGAAGAACCTGCCGCGAGAGGCAACGACCGTTACTGCCGAGAACCCGGTCACCGGTGAGAAGAAGGACGTGGGCATCACGCTTTTCGAGCAGCCCGGTGGCATGCGTGGGACGCGGCGTGCAATTTCCGAAATCATCAAGTGGGTCAACTACGTTACCGACAACCGGTTCGTGATCGTGGCGGCCGACCTCGCTGATTCGATCAACGTTGACGCTGGCTCAATCTGGGGGCACTACGACCCGATCGACAACGCCGCCGGTACGCGTCTGAAGGCTCCTATCCAGGAAGCCGGCAACGCGTCGAGTGCGGTCGGGTTCACCAGCCAGACCCTCTCAAAAGACCCCGATAAGTTCTCCGGAGTCTGGTCGATCTCGGGTACCTACGGCGCGTTCACACCGCTGATGTACCTCCCGCTCCGGGTCTGGAGCCAGCAAAACCAGGACAGCCCGTTCCGGCTGGGAGTGGCGCACATCCTCGCCGGTCACTCGGGTCCTGAGACCGCGGCCGACGCCCGAACCCACTTCGGGATCTTCTCTCCACAGGTCTGGAAGCTGTTCCCGAAAGGGCAGGTGATCGTCCTCAATTTCTGGGACTACAACGATGTGGCCGCCGGTTACTTCGCAGCTGCCGAAATTGCCGCGCGTGACCCGAAGGTCGGCATCATCGTCCTCGAGGTAGCACGACCCGATTTTGCCGTCGCCGACCGGTCGAGCTTTGCCGATCCGGACCCGCGCGCTGCCGCAAAGGGCTACTACCTGATCCGGGATTACGACCCCGGTAAGCCGAAGCATGGCGTTGTCATTTCGCAGGGGTCCAGCTCGACCGTGAACCTTGTCAGCGTCCTGCCGAAGCTCGAGGCGGCCGGGGTGAACGTGAAGGTCGTCGCGGCGATCAGCGAAGAGCTGTTCGACCGGCAACCGCAGGCTTACCGGGACAGCGTCCTTGCCCAAAACGAGAAGTTCGACCTGATGGTGGTCACCACCGGCACTCGCCGGGTATGGCCGGTCTCCGGAGTCGGACCGCTTACCGACGAATACTCGCTCACGTCCGACTGGGACAACCAGTGGCTGAGCGGTGGTACCGAGGACGACGTCATCAAGGAAGCCCACCTCGATGAGGACTCGATCTTCAATGCCGTGAAGCGGTTCGCCGACGAGCACGACGCCCGAATGTCACGCCAGGCGGCTGCGTTCAAGTAGCGTTAGATTCCGGGTGCTAGACGAGAACTTGCCAGTGAAATGGCGCGAGCAAGTCGCGCAAACAACTACGCGGAGCACGCCAGCGCGGACGGTTGCGTGGATGCATATCCTCCCTCCCTGGCAGGTAGGCGGGTGCCCTCTGGGCGCGAGGGTGGGTCGCGGCTTTCTCAAGCGAAAAAGAGCGAGTGCACGCGACCGCCTGTCAACGCGTCTCGAGCGCAGTCATCGGAGCCGAGGGACCCGGGGCGGGGTCGCGCGTCGTATCGGTGCCAACTTTGTCGCCGGGTGAATCCGCCGAGGTCCCTCCACTGCGCTTCGCTTCGGTCGGGAAATGGGAGATGTGCTCGTGGGCCTGAAATAGTGACCAGTTGGTCCAATTCGATTTCCCGAGCGCAGTCATCGGAGCCGAGGGACCCGGGGCGGGGTCGCGCGTTCTTCGCGATCGATCGATGCAGGGAACTCTAGCTTCGAAACACGCCTGCGCCTGGGCGAGCAACAGTCCTCCTCGCAACGAGAGGGGACTTGGTGCCCGACACCTTGCCAGCCAACCCGACAGAAGCCATGCAACCGCGCCCGAGTATCGCAAACCACGCCGTCATGTATGCTCTTGCGCCGATAGGTCGCCAACACCAGGAGCGAGAAAAAACATGCGCATTGGACTGATGATCGAAGGCCAGGCTGGCCTCACGTGGGAGCGCTGGATTCACATTCTTCACACCGCCGAACGGCTCGGCATCCCATCGGTCTTCAGGTCCGACCACTACTTCATCGGGAAGCACCAGAGCTCCATCGACCTGTTCCTCTCGTTCGTCGTCGCGGCCCGTGAGACCGAGAACATCAGGTTCGGATCGCTCGTAAGCCCGATGACATTCCGGTCCCCAATCGATGTTGGCCGCATGTCGGCGCAGATCAGCCAGCTCAGCAACGGACGCCTAATGCTGGGGCTCGGTGCTGGCTGGCACAAGCCGGAACATGATGCCTATGGGATACCGTTCTACAACCAGCGTGTGCGGACCGAGCGGTTGGAAGAGGCGATACATGTGATCAAGACCCTCTGGGGACCGGGGCCTGCGTCGTACGCCGGCAAACACTTCAGTGTTACCGATGTCGACTGTCTCCCGAAGCCGGTGTCAGGCGCCGACACCCCGATCCTAATCGGTGGAGCGGGCGAAAAGCGTATGCTGCCGCTCGTCGCAAAATATGCCGACGAGTGGAACTGCGTGAACGTGCCGCCCGAAACGTACCGGCACAAGGTAAACGTGGTTGCCGAGCGTTGTGCGGATGTCGACCGCGATCCCGCGACGCTGCACAGGTCGATGATGGTGTTCGGCCTGGTCGCCGACGACGAGCGCACGCTCGACCGCCTCACGAAGTTTCACATGGGCATGAGCGGCGCGACGGGCTCACCGGCGGCTTACCGCGATGCAAGGGTCGAGGCCAGCAACTGGATAGTTGGTCTTACCAGCGAGGTTGTCGACAGGCTTGGCAGTTTGGCCGAACTGGGAGTTGAAGAGGTCCAGTTCGAGCACTTCAACTACGCGTCCGACGAATTCCCCGAGTACCTGGCCAACGAAATAGCCCCCGCCGTAGCAGCACTATAGGGTCCGCAATCCCCTCTCCCTGACCCTGGTGTGCCCCGCGGAGCTTCCTACTGTCGCCCAAGCAATCCGATTGCGCCCGGCGACTAACGCTGCCCCGCGGAGCTGCGACGCGCGACTAAGTGCACCTCGCACGCCCGGAGCTAACGGAGAGTGTTCGGGTGTGGGTGGTTCCTAAAGACGCGCGACCCACCTCGCACGAGCTGCGCCAACACCGTTCAATCACAATCACCGCGACCCCACCCCGGGTCTCTCGGCTCCGATGACTCGGCTCGGGACGCGTTGAGGGCAGCCCCCTCTTCCTGCCGGTGTTGGAGGATTTTCGGCGTTCCAGCCGGCGTTCCACTCAGCCTTACACAGCACGATTCAGTGGTGCTGTAATATCCCGGTTCAGGCGCGGTATTACATACCGCCTGGTCGTTGCGGTTACCGACAGCGTGGGAACTGCTTCAATACCAACTCACACCGTTTCTTTGCACCTCCAGCCGACGAAAAAAGGCACCGCCAGTGATCATCAAAACCCCCATTCCAAAAATCGAGATTGAACGACCCTCAAAGGATTTGATCAAACGGCTCCAGGGAATCGGCAGCGCAACCGCCTCCGGAGAACTCAGGAAACTGGGCATCAAGGCAGCGGCAATCGATGGCCTGAGGTCGTTCGTCCCCGGCGTCAGCATCGTTGGCCCCGCCATCACGCTGCAGTACCTGCCAAAGCGGGAGGACCAGTACCCGGAAGGGGAGTACCGCGAACCCGAGTCGCAAGTTCACCGCCACGCGCTCTATCATGCCCAGGCCGGGGACATCATCGTTGTCGACGGGCGGGGAGAGATCACAAGCGGCGTATTTGGCGAGATGATGCTCACCTACCTGAAGGGCCGGGGCGGCCTCGGCATCGTGATCGACGGCGCAATTCGTGATTTTGGCGATGCGAAGGACCTCGGGCTGGGGATGTGGCTGAAGGGGGTCACTCCATACGGCCACACGCAAACGGTGCAGTTCCCCTACGCATACAACGTGCCAATCGATTGCGCCGGAACCCTGGTCTTACCGGGCGACATCATCATTGCCGACGACGATGGCGCCGTCGTTGTGCCGAGGGATCTCGCCGAGAAGCTCGCCGAAGTAGGTGGGGCCCACTCGGAGTGGGAGGTGTTCACACGCATCAAGCTGTCGGAGGGTGGCGATCTTCGAAAGTATTACCCGCTCACGGATGAAGCCCGTGCTGAGTACGAGGAGTGGAAGAAAACCAACGGTTAGCCCGGCGAACGGCCGTGGCAATGGAAGCGAGTGTCGACCAGTGAAAGCCCTGGTGTTGAACAGGCCGGGTGATATCGAGATCCGGGATGTGCCCGATCCCGGGGAGCCGGGGCACGGCGAGGTCAGGGTGAAGGTCGGGGCTGTCGGAATCTGCGGCAGCGACGTTCACTACTTCGAACACGGCCGTATCGGTGATTTCATCGTCAAAGACCCCATGGTCCTCGGCCATGAGACCGCGGGTGTCGTCGAATCGGTCGGCCCCGGTGTAGCGGACCTGGAACCCGGCAACCGGGTTGCCATGGAGCCTGGGATTCCGTGTGGCGAGTGTCGCGTGTGCAGGGCAGGCCGATACAACCTGTGCGCCGATGTCCGTTTCTGGGCCACGCCCCCGTTTGACGGTTCACTGGCCGAGTACGTTGTGCACCCTGCTGAATTCTCCTACCGCCTCCCGGACTTGATGACACTTGAAGAGGGTGCGCTGATGGAACCGCTGGCGGTCGGAATTCATGCCTGCAACCGCGCCGGGGTCAAGCCCGGCGACACCGTTGCGGTCCTCGGCACCGGTACGATCGGCTGTGTCACGCTGCTGGCGGCGAGGGCGTACGGGGCCGGGACTGTAATTGTTGCCGATATCGTGCCGGAACGCCTCGAACGCGCGAAATCACTCGGCGCCACTCACGTCGTTGACGCACGGTCGGAGTCGCTGGTCGAGGTGGTTGGCGAGGTGACGGATGGTGGTGGCGTGGACATCGGCTTCGATTGCTCAGGTGATAAAAACGCGCTTTCCACGTTGCTGGACTCCGTGGATGGCGGCGGCCGAGTTGTGATGATCGGAATGGGTCCCCAGCCTGTAGAAGTCGACCTGGTCACTGCGATGGTGAAGGAGGCCGACGTACTCGGGATCTTCAGGTACGCCAACGCCTATCCGAAGGCGATCGAACTGGTCGCCGGCGGGTCGATCAGCGTTGCTCCCCTGGTAACCGATCGCTACCGGTTTGACGATTCAGTCAGCGCGTTCGAGTTCGCCCAAAAACCGAATCCCGGCACCTGCAAAATCATGATCGGCCTGGACTAGTTCTGCTGGGCGGACGGCAGGCGATCAACCGCCGTGTCGCTAAAATCTGAACCCCGAAAAACACTCCACACAGGCGCGTTTCCGTCGGTATCATCTCCACACGAGTCCCCGGGCTGCCCTGGAGACCGCAACCGCATGTTAGAGGAGAGCCGATGCTAGCGAATCTTTCGGATAAAACCGCCCTGGTGACGGGCGGAGGTCAGGGCATCGGACGTGGCATCGCCCTGGTCCTTGCCGCGCAAGGCGCCGACGTGGCAATCGCCGATATCAACGACAACGGTGCCGCTGCAGTGGCCGACGAGGTTCAGGCGCTCGGACGTAAAAGTATGGCCGTGCATATGGACACAACCGATACGGGTTCGGTCGAGACTGCGGTCTCAGACGTTATCTCAAGCTTCGGGCACCTCGACATCCTGGTCAATAACGCCGGTATCGGCCGGCTCGCCGGTCAATCGGGGGCCAGCCTGGACGACGACTGGGAGCCAAACTGGGATACCGTCATGGACATCAATGTCCAGGGTGTGATGCGTTGCACCAAGGCAGTACTGGGACACTTCATGGAACGGAACTACGGCAAGATCATCAATACTGCATCCGGTGCCGGCCGGGGACCGATCTGGTGGGGACCGGCCAAGGGACCAGAGGGCATGGCGAACCCCTATGGCCCCTCGAAGGCCGCCGTCATTAACTACACGCAGAACCTTGCAGCGAGTGTGGGGGCTTACAACATCAACGTAAACGCCATCTGCCCCGGCCAGGTCTGGACTGCATTCCACGGCGGCGATCCCGCCGAAACACCCGGCGAATCCTACGAAGCGTTTGCCGTGA
>JASLNQ010000106.1 GCA_030745955.1 Dehalococcoidia bacterium
CACCGATCAGGACTGCCCAAAACGCCGATGTGATACCAAAAACGGCAAATGGCGTGGCGGCGACAGCAAACGCGATGAGTGCGCCGAATCGCAAATTTGTCGAGAATGCCTGCTCGAACGCACCCTGGAGTGAAGCAAAGATCGCAAGGCCGGCGAGGGCAAACACATAGGATGCTGGCAATAGATCGAGCAAGACAATTACCAGACCCGCCCCGAAGGCGATCAAGAGCGTCAGCGTTGCCGCAATCAGATTAGCCCAGTACCTGCCTCCCAGCGGGCCTGCTTCAGGACTTCCAAGGATCGCAACGCCAGTCCTGGCCACTTGAGACGCGTGCCCACCGAAAAGCGCGTTCACAACCGACAGGATCCCGACTGTCACCGAAACTCTGTCGATCGGTACTTTGTACCCCTGACCAACAAGAAAGCCGAGTCCCTGGACGTTACCCAACCCGAGGGCCAGCACTACCATGGGCAGGCTGATTGCAACGATCGCTGAACCCTCTAACTCCATTGCTGGCATCGATATTGATGGTGCGTTCCAGGTGAACGCGGATGACCCTGTACCGCCGTCTATTGCGACGGCAATCGCCCCAACCAACACAGCCAGGCCGACCGGCGGAACCTTGTTGCTATTTATGAACCGAGCAACCAGGTAGCCGAGGACCGTCGATCCGGCTATCACCAGGTCATCCACAGTCACCGCTACCAGCCTGGTTGCGTAAGTGAAGATCGACCCCGCGAACATGGCCATGACGATTGGCATAGGTAACCAGGCCATGAGCCTGCTGCCGATTCCGGCCATGCTAAAGACCAGGATCAGCAACCCGGCCACCAGGTTGGCGCCAACCATTTCGGCGAAGGTAAATTGGCCAGCGAGAGTCCCCAGGTACACGATTCCCGGGACACTCCAGGTAATTGGTATGGGTTGACGATAGTAAATCGACAGCGCGATTGAAGCCGCTGCACCGGTCGTCCAGACGATGAATACCCAGCTGGATGACTGGACGGGATCGAGACCGAGCTGCGAGGCGACCGCAATGTGAAGTGGTACCGCGCCGAACGCGTACCAGATAAACGCTGAAACCCCGGCACCCAACGCCTGGGTGTTGAAGTCCTTGAGCAAAGCACCCATTCACCTGCCCCCGACGGCGGAGCCTAACCTAAAGGCGCTCGTTGGTACAGCTTTACAGTTTTTGTCCCCGGCAGGTCAATCCCTGGGGGAGAGGGACCGGATTCTGGCATCATCCGCTTTTCTCTATTTCACTGAATGTAACCTTTTCGGTGCCACGGACCACTACTTAACGAGATGCTGAACAGGCAGCGAGACATGGGCAGCACACCATCGAACACGGACCTGGTACGCCAGGCGCGTGCCGGCGATACCGACGCGTTCGCATCCCTGCTGGGACCACACCGGCGAATGGTGGAAATTGTGGCGGCGCGTGTCGTCGAAGATCACTCCACCGTCGAAGACCTGGTCCAGGAGGCGTCGCTGACCGCGTACCTTTCACTGAAGGAATTGCGTGACCCGGAACGTTTTGGCGCCTGGTTTTGTGGCATAGCGCTGAACCTGTGCCGTAGCTACTTACGACGGTTACATTCTGAGGCGCCACTGGCCGATGCGCCACTGGCCGATTCGGGCGGTGACCCCGCTTCGGTCGCTGAAGAGAAGGATCTTCGTGACCGTGTACTGGCGGCCGTCGGTGAATTGCCTCCGTCTGTGAGGTCGGCAACTCTCCTCTTCTACTACCGGCAGATGAGCGTACGGGAGATCGCAGCCAGTCTCGGCATTTCAAGCGGAGCGGTGAAGGTCCGGCTCAACCGGGTACGGCAGCGTCTCAGGCAGCAGCTGGCAGAGCCCGAGACCGCAGTCATCAGCAACAGGAGAACAGTGATGCAGAAGGTATACGTGGCAGATGTCGTCGAGACGGATGCCGACACCAAAATACACGGTTACACGTCTGGCAACGTGGTGATGCTTGCGGCCGAATCGGGTGGGCGGGCGCTGCCGATCTGGGTGGGCCGGGATTCACTATCGGCGATCGCTCTCGGCGTGCGTGGTGTCGATGTCCCGCGGCCGCATACGTTCAGTCTGATCAATTCCCTGCTCGACGCAGTCGGTGCGGCGGTGGATGAGGTCAGGATCGAGCGTCTTGAGGGTGACGTCTTTTATGCCGTTGTCATCGTGTCAGGTCCAAATGGAATCCGGGAACTCGACGCTCGACCGAGCGACGCAATCGCCCTGGCCACTCGTGTAAGCAGCCCGATATTCGTGGCCGGTGAAGTGATGGAACGTGCCGGCATCGACATTCCGTCACATGACAGGTCCCAACCTGCTCTGGGAAGCGGGCTCGATGCGCTCGTGAGCGAGGTGGAGCGGCATTTTCAACCTGTGTCGGGCCGCGCTTGCATCAGCGAGGAAGAGAAGAGCGAGGCATACCGGAAGCTGGCAGAAACAGTTTTCGGGGAGGAGTAATAACGCGTTCGGTCGTCCGGCGGGCCAGATCTTCACTCAGTCGATGCTGGCACCGCCAGTCACCTCATCGATTGCTTCAAGGCAGGTTTCGATCGTCAGTCCCGCCGCGCCGGGAGCGAATGGTGAGACCCGCACCTCGTAGCCGCCCTCCTCGTAGGCCATGTCGGTCGGCAGGTAGGCGTAGTGGCCGTTGCTGAATCCCGAGAAGATCGTGTTCGGGGTGCCCGACCGCTGCTTGATCGCGATGGCCAGCTCGACAAACGGCTCGACCGGTGCGCTGACCAGCACCGTCTCACCGATCCGCATCGACTGGATGCCGATCGTGATGTGCCCGTCCCGGTCGTACATCGCCGAATTTCTCGCCACGTTCAGGAATATGTTGGCCCGCATTACCTTCGATACTGCACGCTGGACCTCATCCTCCGATGCACCCGACTCCCGCGTCGCCTCAAGCTCCCGGGAACCCGCGTCGTAGGCCGCCTGGGCCTCTTCCACCGATACCACTTCCCGGCTGGGCAGATCGACGGTCAGGTTGTGGACGGCCACGGTGTCGTCGGGTTCGCCCACGGGAACATCGGTGTAGATGCCGAGATCGGCACCCGAAAGCAAGATTTCGTCGAGCCGTTCTTCCCGCTCCAGCGGATCGATGCCCAGTCTGACCCGGGCCGCCTCTGCGCCCAGTGTCGCCCCGGCCTTCCTGTATACCCTCAGGTCGCCGGTGAAGCCATCGACCGGTCCCTGGTTCCCGCTTGCGCCCTGCAGAAAGAGGCACAGGCCGCCAACCGCGTGCTCGACCACCGAGCGCATCGGGCCCGGGAAGTCGGGGGTGACCCACTGGTTTTCGTGGCCCATGATCGTCGGGTGCATGGCGTAGTTGACGATCGTGGCGATCGGGTTACCGGCGGTATCGTCGATTCCAACGACATCGACATCGTGGTCGACTGTACCGTCCCAGTTCCGGCCGGTGAAGAGCTCGCCGTTTTTCCGCGCAGGACGGCGGTTGATGTTGACATCGCAGGTGCCGCGACCGAAGCCGGTGCGCGCAAGCTTGATCGAGCTTTTTGCCTTGACCACCGCCTGTGCGCAGGCGTCGGGGACCCGGTTCCACCACTCGGCAGCGAGGTCGAGGCCCTCGGTGATCCACTCGCCGAACGTGACCGGACCGGAGTGAGTGTGCGAGTAGGCGAGCCTGATGTTTTCGAAGCGTATGCCCGATTCATAGGCGATCAGGCGACGGATGTCACCGTCCTGCTGGGTCGTGAAGATCCCGATATCGACATCGACGATCGCCAGCTCGATGTCGTCCTTCACCACGACCAGCGCGGTGACGTATAGCGGCATGTCGTTGCCGAGTGAGACCTGGTGGGTCTGTGCGCCCCAGCCCGCGTGGGCCACTCCCACGGAGGGGCTTATGTCGACTCGGCCAACTCCTGCGCTCAGCAAATTGAAATTCCTCGGTCCCTGCCGGTAGTAGTTGGTTGTCAGGTCGATAGGTTTTCCCGGTAGGATCCAACCAGTTTAATGCCAACCTGAGGCTCTCGAATGCCCTGGCGTGCCCCGCGGGGCTGCGACGCGCGACTAAGTGCGCCTCGCACGCCCGGAGCTAAACGAAAAGGGGACCCTATCGCAGGTTGCATTCGATTCCGGCTTCGGCGCAGTATGACTCGAACCAGTCGATGACTTCGCGGTGGTACGGAATGCCGTCCATCATGCGCGTCTTCTCGTCTTCATCCTCCATCAGGCCGGCGTAGACCACCCGCTCGAATCCCTTCGCGGGCGGAACTTCGGCGATGAACTTCAGCAGGTCGTCCATATCGTCGAGGAACTTTTCGCGGTCGGTGAAGGCCTCGATGTCGTAGGCCTGGAAGAAGTGGCCGCCGGGGGTGCCGTGGACCGGGCCGGGTCCGTAGCCGGATAGCTCGTTGCAGATGATTTCGTTCATCAGCGCCAGGCCGAAGCCCTTATGCGATCCGTTCTCGCGGGTGCCGCCGATGTGCAGCAGGTAATAACTGCCGGTTTCGGGTGGGTCGATCTCGTCAAGGACCGGCTCGCCATCGAGATCGGTGACCCAGCCGCCCTCGATCTTCGCACCGATCCTGCGCGCAAGACCGATCTTGTTGTTGGCGACCTGGGTGGTAGCGACATCGAACAGGAACGGCGGCATATTTCGTGCGGGTGCGGCCCAGGCGATGGGGTTCGTGCCCATGACCGGCTTCGAGCCCCACGTCGGCACGGTCTGGTGCGATCCGCCGGCGGTCATGCAGTGGCCGATCATCCCCTGCTGCGCGGCCATCATCGCGTAGTAACCGCAACCCGCAAGGTGGCCCGAATTGGTGACGGCGACCGCGCCCATCCCGAACTCTTTTGCCTTGTCGATCGCCTGCTGCATTGCCCACGGGCCGACGTGGATGCCCAGCGCCCGGTCGGCGTCGATGGTCATGGTGGTCTTCGATTCGCGTGTGACGCTGAACTTCGGGGCGGGGTTCAGCTTGTTGGACCCGTATTCAGCGGCGTAACGTCGCAGCCCGTTGGACACACCGTGCGACTCGACCCCGCGGAGGTCGTTCTTTATCAGCACGTCGGTCGAGGTGGCTGCTTCGTCGGCCGACACGCCGTTGTGCCTGAATATCGCCTCGGTCGCGGCACGGATTCGGCCCTCTGCGACGTAAACACGGTCTTTTTCCGGAACCTTGAAGCGCTCGAGCATCGTGGTGTGTCCTTTTCAGCGAGTGTCGGTTGGCAGGCCGGGCCGCGGGCTTAATGCGGCTGACGGCTGGTGGCCGCCACGGGTGATGGCAACACTTTACAGGGCTTGCGTGTGCACGGCGCGTTTCCGGGTTGCTGGGACGAGGCGGGGTTGGGCGGAGGATATGGATTTTCAACGATCGAGTTTTTGAACTGCAGTA
Source organism: Dehalococcoidia bacterium (assembly GCA_030745955.1). The sequence continues at coordinate 5,383 of JASLNQ010000106.1, forward strand.
AGGCTGATAACTCAATATTATTAATATATACCTTGATTTTTATCATTATCTGTGGCAGATTACTTAAAGAAGCGGAGGAACCTGATTTGGCGAACGACTGGCAGGAACTGACAAGACTCACCCAGGGCGAACCGATTCTCGTCGAGAGGATCAGGCTCGTGGGGACCGATATCTCCATCAACGGCGATTTCGAGCTCCCCCCACTGGCCCAGATCACCGCCGAGGACCAGGTCTTCGTCATGGCCTTTGTCCAGTCGAGTGGGTCGATCAAGGAGATGGAGCGTGTTTTCGGCATCAGCTACCCGACGGTGAAGAACCGCTTGAAGCGGATCGCCGACCTCCTCCCCCTTACCGAGACGGCGCCCCCGGCGCCCGACCGGTCCGAGGTCTTAGCGGAACTGCAGTCGGGTGAAATTACAGCCGAAGAAGCGATCAGGAGAATGTCATGAACCGCGAACACAAAATTCGCACGCCCGGTGCTACAGATTCAGAAAGCCCGCGGCGCGGTCGCGTTCTTTGCTGGCTGTCGGGGGCCGGTGAAGCGCTGGGAGCAGTGGCTTCGTACCGCGGTCCCGACGGGCGAGAGACGCGAGACGATAGTTCGCGCGACTACATCGACAGAAGCTGGTTGCTGGGGTGATTCCGCCACTGCTAATCAGAATCAAGGTTCGCAGGTTCGGGCTCTGGCTCCCTGTGTTCCTGGCCTGGCCCATTCTGCTGGCGCTCTGGCTGCTGCTGCTGCCGGTGCTGCTGATCTGGGCGGCCATCACGTGGCGGTTCCGCTGGGCCTGGTCGATGATCCGACTCGCCCCGGCCGTCTACGGGCTGTTGTGCGCCATGCGGGGGTTTCACGTCGAGGTGCGAGACGACCAGAACACGGTCCTGATCTCCGTCTGGTGATCCACGAAAGAAGTGCGAAAGCGAACCAGTTATGACTACTGAACGAAAACAGATCCTCGAAATGCTGGCCGACGGCAAGATTTCGGTGGAAGAGGCGGAGAGGTTGCTGCAGCTGACTTCCGGCGAACCCGGCGGCGGAGGCCAGGGCGAGGGTCGCCCGGCCGGGCCTGTTGGCCTGCGGAGGACCGGCGATGCGAAGTACATACGCGTGGTCGTCGAGCCGCATGACCCGAACAAGGGCAAGACGCACGTCAACGTGAGAATCCCGCTGAAGATCATCCGCGCCGGTGTGAACCTGGCGTCGCTCATCCCCGGTGAAGCCGGTGACACGGTGCAGGACAAGCTGCGCGACAAGGGCTTTCCGTTCGATATTTCGAAGCTCGATGACAAGTCGCTCGATGCGTTGATCGAGGGCCTGCAGGACCTCAGCGTCGATGTCGATGACGACAGGCAGCACGTCAGGGTTTTCGTTGAATAGACGGGTACGTAACAAGAGATATTTGCTGGCGAACAATTCGCCACGGCTATGGGGCTGGAAGGGAGCACTACAGTGCGAATTAGTGGACCGATAATCGGGCTTGTGATAGCCCTTGTGGGCGCAGCAATCCTGTTCGACAACCTCGATTCGAGCTCCAACAACAACATACCGGGCGATTACTGGCCCGTCCTGTTGATAGTCCTGGGGGCCTGGGGCTGGCTCGGCCACGGATTCCGGCCTGGATTCGGCAGCGTGTTGCTGATGACGCTGGGAGCTATATTCCTGGCGCAGAACCTGGTCGACGACACGAGCATTGGCGACCTGTGGCCGATCCTGGCAATCGCGCTGGGCGTCTCCATCGTCCTCGGACCGAAGAGGGGATGGAGCGGCCGGCGAGGCTGGAAAGGCGGTCGCGAAAAAGGTGCCTGGGTCGGAGGCACCGGCAACTGGGGTAGACGGGGCCGGTCCAGGCACGACGCGTCGGAGCTCTTCTCGGAGCGCGAGCAGCAGGTTGAGGGCGAGTACACCGGCAGCACTGCCAGTGTGACACTCGGTGGCGGGGTGCTTGATCTCAGGAATGCAACTCTGCCGGACGAAGGCGCAACGCTGGTCGCGGATGTGAAACTGGGTGAGTACACCGTCCGGGTGCCCGCCGACTGGCAGCTGGATGTGAAAGCAG
>JASLNQ010000107.1 GCA_030745955.1 Dehalococcoidia bacterium
ATATTGACTAGTCTAATGGCCCGGAATTACTGCTGAATTTAGCCGTGCCTGCTCTTTCGGGGCATTTCGCGCCGATTCGACCGGGCTGGCCAGTTGGGCTAATCCGAGAAAAACTAATCGGGAAGCCCGAGCAGTTCCCGTCTGAACAGGCTCAGAGCCCCCATCGCCGCCCGCCTGCGGTCCGGAATGCCCCTGCCTGCAGACCGCACGTGGTGGGTCCGTTCTCCGTTCGGTCCCGAAATAACGATGAATGTTTCGCCCCTGCCCAGGTTCTCTGCCCGCTGATCGCCCTCTTCTGCGCCGTGCACTGCGATTCCGTACGTGGCGCCCGCGGTCTTCCTGATGGCACGGGCGAGTGCCGCGGCTCGTTCGGCCCCACCGGCAAACGGTGGCGTTTCACCACCGGCAAGAGCGACCCGCTCGAGCGATTCGTTCGAGTTCACGATCGAACTTTGTAGTAATGCAGAGTTCACCGCTTCCTGTACCGACGACGCGACCGCTCCCCCGGCGAGGTCTTCACATGTGGCAACCGTTGCCTTGCCATCGGCCACGAGTCCGCCGACCACCGACTCGATCGTCTGGTCATCAATGGCGAAAATATTGTCGCCAAGCAGATCCCGCACCTTGACATCGACGGTATCGATCAGCGTATTCGCCTCTTCGACGCTCTCGGCGAGTGCGGCGATCCTGACGTCGACCTGGCCGGGGTGCGCAAGTACACCGACAGTTGGATTCCTGGAATCTGCGATCAGGTGGCCGATACGGTCGTCGACTGCGCTCTCTCCGATGTCGGCGACCTTGAGGGTCCGGAAGTGGATCATCTGGGTGAGTCCGAACTTTTCACGCAGGTACGGGATTACCTCGTTCTCGACCAGCCATTTCATTTCGAACGGCACGCCGGGAAGGCTGATTGTCACGCCACGGTCGGTTTCAACGATGAAGGCCGGGGCGGTACCGTTCGGGTTTTTCACCACGATCGCCCCGCTGGGCACCTGGGCCTGCCGCTCGTTGTTCTTCGTGAGGATGAAACCGCGCTTCTGGAACCGTTCTCGCAACTCGATCAACGAATCGGGATCGGTGACAACCTCGCGGCCGGTGACCTGTGCGATTGCCTGGCGGGTCAGGTCGTCCCGGGTGGGGCCAATTCCGCCCCCGGTGATCACCACGTCTGACCGGTCGAGCGCACGGTCAAGCGTGTCGACCATGCGTTCCATATTGTCGCCAACGGTCGTCTTGTAGAACAGGTTTACCCCGGCTTCGGCAAGTCGTTGGGCGATCCACGAGGCGTTGGTGTCGACGATCTGGCCGAGTAGCAATTCCGAGCCGATAGAGACGATTTCTGCGTTCATATGTTGTTACTGGCCCTCCAATGGGCCGTTGGATCCCGCTCCGGTTGAATCGCGCCGCGACCGTGGCTATCGATCTGTATGCGGGCGTAAGGGCCAAAAGTAGTGCGGAATCACCTTCGGGTCAACAGGTGGACTGGCAAAAAGGGCGCGCCAGGTCGCTTGACATGATTAGAACAAGTGTTCGATAATAGAACAATCGTTCTAATATGAGAACGCCAGTTCCGAAGAGGTCAAGATGAACCAGACAGCAGCCGCAGTTATCACGCCGGAAGTGCCCCGAACATCCGGAACAACATCACTGGTATCGAGACCCGGACTGCCCGATGGCGAGTTGGCGGATAGCGGGTTGAACGCGGCCCGGGCACGGATTGTCCAGAGTGTCACCGACCGTGGCAATCACGAAGGCACAACCATCACGGTCGACCTTGTGCCGGGTGAGAGTGCGCAGGAGTTTTCGACACGGTTGCGAATGCTCCTCCTGTTCATGAACCGTGAGACGAACTCGGTTTCGGCGACGGTCTCTCCGTCTTTTCAGAACGATACGTACCCGGCGATGCTTGCTCTTGTGAACGGTTTTCACCGTTCTGGAGCAGGCGGTGACTGGCGCCCGGACGGGCCGCGTGCGATACGCGTGGGCAAATCGAGGCACCTGTTTGTGAGCGTGGACATGCCGGTTGCCGACCGGAGCCCTTCTCCCGACACGATGCTTGAGGTCATTGCGGCACACAGGGTCGAGGCTTCCTGGTACGACCAGCGTGTGCGCCCGCGTGCATCCTCCCTCGGACTGACGGTCGTGATGTTCGGCGTCCCCGAAGTGATCAGTACGCAGGCGAGTCCCGGTTCGAACTTTGCCAGTTCGGTTTTCAAGCGGGAACGCGCCAGAAACCTGTCGGGCCGGCCCGGTGGGGTTCACTTTTCACGTCAAGCAGACTGGGCCGCCAGTGCGGCCGTCTGAATTCATTTTTTCTTCTACTCGGCTACCAAATTACACGGAGACTTTCCTATGGTGATGACGCTTCTCGCTCCTGTCAGGTCCGACACGCTGCCGGAGAACACGCGGTACCGGGACGATGGGTGCGATGCTTCCGCGACCTGCCTGGACTGTCCGCTACCGCTGTGTAAGTACGATGACCCCGGTTGGCTGCAGCGAGAGAGCCGCCGGACCCGCGACGACGCGATATTCCGATTGCGCCAGGAGAGGGTCCCGGTCGCAGAGATTTCACGAAAGTTCGGGATAAGCACGCGTACCGTCCACCGGATCGTCCAGCGTGGCGGGGCCACTCCGGTCTCCGTGGCCGAAGAGGACGAGGGTCCGCTGATTTCGCTTCGAGAGCTCGAGGCGGCGTCGCTGTTCCGGGCGCGGACGCCGCTGCCGGTGCTCCGGGCTGGAGATTCATCCCGGTTTATCGCGAGCTAAACCATACGATGCCGCGAGTTCGATATGATCTCTGGCGAAATGACCACAGCTCGCGCACTTCCTGATCACCCACAACTACGGCCCATCGAAGTAAGTCGCATCTCTCACGAGGGAAGCGACTTCTTCTTGTTAAAAGACCCGCGACGCCTCCGTAATCAGACATTGCTGGTTCCGGTCCCACTCGGGCTGTACCTCCAGAACATGGACGGCACGAACACCATTGAGGAGATCATCGAGCTTGCGGTGGCCGGCGGGGCACAACCTTTCCCGAAGGAAGTTTTCAACGATCTGCTGGGTCGACTGGACGAGGTGCTTCTGCTTGCCAACGGTGCGTACAACGCCGAGATTCAGAAGAGGCTGCGCGAGTACAGGGAAGCACCGGCACGGAAGCCGGCGCTGGCCGATCTCGCATATCCGGGAAAGCCCGACGATCTTCGAGCCTGCCTGGACGGGATGGCATTTCCGTACATGTCCTCCCCAACCGGACAAAGCGCCGATGGACATCCACCAGTATCAGCACCTGAAACCCCGCAATGGCGGCTCAAGGCCATCGTTTCGCCGCATATCGACTTCGAGCGGGGTGGCGACTCGTACGGAATGATCTGGGAGCAGGTCCGGGACGAGCTCCAGGACGTCGAATTGTTTGTCGTCTTTAGGACCGATCACAACGCTGATGGCCCGCGTCTTACGCTCACGGAACAGAACTACGCGTCACCGATTGGCGAACTCGAGACCGACCGGGAACTCGCCCGTGAGCTGGCGGCCATCCTCACCTCGGACACTACGATCGAGAACCACGCATTTGCCGACGAGTTCAACCACCTCAGTGAACACTCCATCGAACTGGCAACGGTCTGGCTGCACCGGGCGCTGGGCAGATCGCAGGCGAAAATGCTGCCCGTGCTCTGCGGATCGTTCGGGCGGTTGCTGCTGGACGGTGCCCCCAACCCCGACGCTCATCCCCGGATCGGCGCCGCGATCGCGCAACTGGAACAGGTCGCAATTGAACGCCGGACTGTATTCGTGGCCGCCGCCGACCTATCACACGTCGGCCCTGCGTTCGGCGACCCCGATCCAGTGCCGGCAACGAGCGAAGAGCGAGAACGGGTCCAGGCGGATGACGAGAGGTTGCTCGCGGCGATCGCCAGGGGCGACCGGCGCCAGTTTTTCGATCAGATCAGGTCTGTGTCAGACGCCAACAAGGTTTGCGGCCTTGCGCCGATCTACATGACCCTCTGGGCTGCAGGCGCGAGCACGGGGGTCTGGAACGGCTATCGGCAGTGCCAGGCCGACGAAGACGACACGTCGTTCGTGTCGATTGCGGGTGCGGCCCTCTACGGGTGATCGCAGGCGATTTCGCGTAACCGGTCCTGATTCGCCAGGGCTACTCGGACGAGGCCGATTCGATCTGGGTTGATCCACTGACCAGTTCGCCCGTCGCCTGGAACAGAGCTCGCTCGACGATGTTCATCGCGCGGTCGGCAACCCGTTCAAGGTTGTGGGCCACCCACATCAGGTAAGTCGCACGCTCGGCGCCCTCCGGGTTGGTCTTGACCAGCTCCATGAGGTCAGCCTGGACCGTCATGTAGAGATCGTCGACCAGGTCGTCATCAAGCTCAAGGTCGACGCTCAGCGCCCGCACTGTTTCGGCGTCACGACTGATAAACGCTTCCAGCGCCCGCTTCAGCATGCTTACCGCCATGTCACCCATACGCGGAATATCGATCAACTCTTTGAGCAGCGGCTGATCGCCCATCGAGATGCTGATCTTGGCGATACCCTCGGCATAGTCGCCAATCCGTTCAAGCTCGCCGGCAATATGGAGTGATGCGACGATTCGACGGAGATCGCCGGCCATAGGTGCCTCGCGCCGGATTAACTCGATACACGACCGCTCGATCTCCAACTCGGCTTCGTCGATGTAGTCGTCTTCCTCGATTACTTTCTGCGAGCGTTCGAGGTCACGATTTTTAAGGGCATTCAGCGAGTTGAAGATCGCCTGCTCGACCAGCCCGCTCATCAGGATCAACTCGGCTTCAAGCCTGCCCAGGTCCCTGTCAAAGGTCTGTCGGCCCGTTTGTATTCTGTTGCCCGGTTCGTTCATGCTGGCCCCAGTGTACCTGTGCCGTCGCTAACCGATGCGACCGGTTACGTAAGCTTCCGTCCGATCGTCCTTCGGGTTGCCGAAGACCTGTTGGTTGGTCCCGTACTCGATGAGGCGTCCGACCCGCTCCTCACCGGCCATCATCACCGCGGCGTGATCGGAAATGCGGGTTGCCTGTTGCATGTTGTGGGTCACAATGATGATCGTGACCTCGTTCGAAAGCTCCAGGATCAGCTGCTCGATGGCCTGCGTTGATATCGGGTCGAGGGCCGACGCCGGCTCGTCCATTAGCACGATTTCCGGGTTGACCGCAAGTGCCCGTGCAATGCAGATCCGCTGCTGCTGGCCACCCGAAATGCTGAGTCCGCTGTCGCTCAGCCGGTCTTTCACCTCGTCCCACACGGCGGCGCGCTTCAACGACGTTTCGACCACCTCGTCGAGATCGTCGGTCATACCGTTGATCCGCGGGCCGAACGCAACGTTTTCGTAGATGCTCTTCGGGAACGGGTTGGGCCGCTGGAAGACCATTCCGATGCGGAACCGGATTTCGGTGGGATCGACTTCGGGGTCGTAGATATTCTGGCCTGTGAAGTCGACGGTACCGTCCACGACCGCGCTCGGGATGAGATCGTTCATGCGATTGAAGCAGCGCAGGAGCGTGCTCTTGCCGCAACCAGAGGGGCCGATCAGCGAGACGACGCTGTTCTTCGGTACCTGGATGTTGACGTCACTGATCGCCAGTGCATCGTTGTACGCGACGGAGAGGTTCCGGGCCTCAAGGACCACCTCGACGTCGTCGAATGTCTGGATATTTTCGCTCGATCCGGCCTGTGAGAGGAGGTCGGTATCGTTGAGGGTCATTACTCGCTCCGTCGGCGGGTTTGTTCCTGAAAGTTTTGGAATTCGGATGTAAAGAATAGATGCGAAACGTTAACAGATTGATTTATTTTCTAGCGGCGGACAACTTTGCAGCGTCGTGTTGTTGCTCGCTCGTTGTTCGTGGTCGCTGATTTTGCCGGCGCTCGGCCAGCACCTCCCCGACCAGCACACACCTGAGCAGCCTGCCCGCCCCAGCGAATCACGCGTCGATTGCCACCGCCGCGGTCGCCCAGCCAAACTCGGTGCCCCGCATGCCCCGTCCGGACTCCGGCGAATAAAACTCACGGAAATCCTCCAGGGCTGCCTCTTTCGACCGCTCGGCGATAGTCCTGGCTTCCTCCGCGTACCCGTTCGCTTTCAAACCCCGCGCCAGCAGCCAGTTCAGGTTCATGCAGATAGGCCCGCGCCAGATCATCGCTTCACTCTCGGCATCGTAAGAAGGTTCCGACGCTGCGACACTCGGTACAGGGAACGGTCGCCAGAAGTGTTCAGGGGCGGTGAGGTACCTGTCGACGACCGCCGCAGTCCGTTCAGTGGGGGCATCCTCGAGGATCAACGGGAATATGGCGCCGACGGAGAGCGTGGTATCCGGTATGTGGTCGGCGCCGGTCAGGTAGGTGTAATGGCCGCGCCCGGCATCCCAGCAACGTTCGTTCAGCGCCGCAGTCGTTCTCGCCGCCTGCTCCGCCGCGCTCGCTGCCGAACCCACGTCCCCGGCTGCCTCATGCAGGCGTGCCAGGGTCGTCCATGCGTCACCGTAGACCGAGTTCATGAACGGATCGATTACGATGAAACGATCTCGCTTCAGCAGGGTGCGGTAGTCGAAGTTCCTCCCTCGAACGATGTTGTACCAGTCGAGCTTCCGGTTTGCCCACAGCACACGCATACGGCCCGGGTTCGATAATCCCAGCGCCCGGTCGAACGATGGATTGTTGTCGAGACCGGCTTCGTATGGCGAAATGATCCCGATGAGGCCCGACCCGCCGGGGTCACGCTCCCCGCTGAGCCAATCGTAAAACGCCCGGACTTTGGGCAGAAACGCGGTCAGTACCTCGGGATCGGCGGTCTGGAGCCACAGCTCTTCAAGCGCCTGGGCCAGCACTGGCGGCTGGATCATGCCCGAGTGCCGCCGTCGCCACTCCCCGATCCGGCTCTGGCCGTAGATTGCGCTCATCAGTGGCCCGCGCCTGCCCCAGTAGACCAGGTGGCCGACGAATCCATCGTCCCTCTGCGTAGTGAGGAGGGTGTTCAACTCGGCCCGGGCCATCGCCGGGTTTAGCCGAGAGAGGGCGATGATGTGGAAACACGAATCCCACAACCACTGCCAGTGATACCGGCCGGGCGATGGAATCGAGTATTCATAGTTGAACCTGTAGTAAGGATCGTATCCTGTGCGGCGGTTGGCGATTAGTCTCGCCAGGGCCTTCTGTTCCAGCGTGTTGCCGTTTCCTGCTTCGTCGGGGACCGGTTCGTTTCCAGTTTTCGCATTCGTATTCACGAAATCGAGTTTAGGCACTGACCCGGTCAATGTCATCTGCCCAACCCGCCAGCCCGTTGCTAAACTGGACGTTTACCCAGTTAACTCCTTCCAATGTCCCCCTCGTCTCCTCCTTCCGGCAGGTCGGCGGCTTCCAGT
>JASLNQ010000108.1 GCA_030745955.1 Dehalococcoidia bacterium
TCGGACATTGAGGCTGGATCCGAACTTGCCCAGGTAACGACCGAGTCCCAACCCGGACTGGTCATTCTCCGGAGTATTTGTGGTAGCCGCCATCGACATTTCTCCAATTCCATTGACAGTGCTTGAGCATGAAATCCCTTCTCAAGCCGCTGCCGGGTTCGATATAAAACACATAAAACGCTTTATTATCCAAATCAGTAGTTATTGAACGGCGCCTACCGCGACCGCGCCAGTTCTGATTACGGTGCCGACGGGTACCGGTCGGGTGTTTTGCCCAACCCGAAACCCTTAGTGAAAATCGCAATCCACAACACCCGGTCCATATCTGAACGGCCACGGGCGTCTGAAAGCAATCCCGCCGGTGGTGAGCGCGACCACCCCTGCGCCCGTTTTAGCGCTTCAAACGTGCATTCTCGGGGTCGTACAGCGATGAATTTCCGACAACCGCCACTGTTACCGGGAACCGGTCCCCGAAATACTCCACCAGCAGCTTCGTACCCACCATGGCATGCTTCGCCGGGAGATAGCCCATCAAGATGAACTTACCCACCGATGGCCCGTCCGCCGCGCTGGTGACGTAAGAGCGGCGCCCAGTAGCATCTACCAGCGGCTCGCCGTCAAAGGCCAGGATCGGCTCCCCGCCCGTCATGTACCGGTCGACATCCGCTGCCGGGCCATGAGTGTCCACTGTAAGCGTGCAGAGCCGAGCCACCGGCTCCTGCCCGCGTACCCGCATATAAGCCTCACGCCCGAGAAAGTCCTGACGCTTGACCCGGGGCCGCGCCACACCCGATTCATAGGCGTCGTATTCCGTTTCCAGGTCTGCCCCCTGCAGCCGATAACCCTTCTCCATTCGGGCGGTCGTCAGGTAAAGGCCGATTCCCGCCGGCACAAGCCCGAACGGCTCTCCAGCCTCACGCAGAGCGTCCCACAGGCGCACACCCTGCTCGACGGGCGCGTAAAGCTCCCATCCCAACTCGCCCACGTACGAAACGCGTAACGCCCACACATTCACCTCGCCGATGGTTATCTCCCGTGCGGTCGCAAAGGGGAACCCTGCATCGGACATGTCATCGTCCGATACCGATTGCACAAGCTGTCGTGCTCGCGGTCCCCAGACACCAAGGACCGAGTACCCGTTGGTGACATCGGTGAACCGCACCGAGTCGTCGTCGGGCAGGTGATCGACGAACCACTTCTTGTCCATGTTGCCGGAAGCTCCTCCGGCGATGATGCGGAACCGGTCCCCGGACAACCGGACGATCGTCAGATCGGCTACAACACCCCCGCGCCTGTTCAGGAGCGGGGTGTAGACCATCCGGCCTACGCTCACGTCCATCTGCGCTACCGCCATCTTCTGCAGGTAGGCGAGTGCACCCGGTCCACGTACCTCGAACTTGGCGAACCCGCTGAGGTCGATCATCGCGACGCTGTCCCGCATGGCCAGGTGCTCGGCGCTGATGATGGGTGACCACCAGCGGGCGTCCCACTCATTTTTTCGCTCTGGAATGCGGTCGCGGTACTTCTCGACCAGCGCGTGGTTCGACTCATACCACTGGGGCCGCTCCCAGCCCCCCGCCTCGAAACAGACTGCCCCGAGTTCCCGCTCACGTGAACTGAACGCCGTTATCCGTATGTCCCGGGCCGACGCAAACTGCTCCCTTGGATGGGTGATTCCGTACACCTTCTGCCCGGTCTCAATACTGCGGGCCATGACGAACGTACTGGTCGTTGCGTGGGGATAGAAACGGGCGATATCGAGTTCGTGTGGTGACAGCTCCGGATAGCCATCCACGATCCACTCCGCCATGAGCTTGCCAACTCCAGGGCCGTCCTTCACCCACACCGCCTCTGCCAGCCAGAACCCTCGTAACTCAGGCGACTCTCCGAGGACGGGCGCACCGTCGGGCGTGAACGAGAGAACGCCGTTGTAGCTCCCCTCCATGTTCAGCCGGGCATTCGCAAGGCACGGCATCAGCCTGCCCATCTGCTCAAGCGGCTCCATTATGTGCTCGACCGGCAGAGGCATCATCGTCGGAGAAAGACCGCGTCTCACATCGTCAGGATGCGGCAGGTCACGGGCCGCCATTACCCGCAGCCGACTGGTCTCGTAGTAACCGAATTCGAAGCCGTCCCACTCCTGGCGGACGTAGGCCGAGTTGTCCTGGTCGCGCAGCAACGGGTACTCGATGCGCTCTTTCGTGTGATCGAGCTCCGGCACCAGGCCTGTGAACACCAGGGGATGGTGCGCCGGGGTCAGTGGAACGGGCACCCCCGCCATTTCCCCAATGAGAGGGCCCCAGACACCCGCCGCCGAAACCACCTTTTCGGTGCGGATCGTCCCCCTGTCGGTGTGAACTGCCCGCACACTGTTGCGCTCGACTTCAAAACCGGTTACCGCAGTGTTGGCGTAGAGCCGCCCGGCACCCATCTGCTCAACCCTCTCCACCATCTCCTGCGCCACGTCGACGGAGCGGCTCACCAACCCGGCCGACGGCGTGTATTTGGCACCCTTGATGTGCGCGGCTTCAAGGAATGGAAAGAGATCCACCGTCTCCCGGGGATCCAGCACGTGTGCCTCAACTCCCCACGACATCCCGCTCGCCGCTTTTCGCTTCAACTCCTCCAGGCGCTCATCGGTGCGGGCCACCTCAAGGCCACCGGATTCGATGAAGCGCCCGAAATCGGCGTAGTGGCCGATGCCATACACCGAGAGCTTCGTCATGACTTTCGAGTGGTCGATTGGGTAGATGAAGTCCGAAGCATGGCTTGTCGAGCCACCGGGTCCGGGCCAGCGGTCCTGCTCCACGACGACGATGTCGCGGACACCTTTTTGAGCCAGTTGGTACGCCACGCTGCATCCCACAATCCCGGCACCGATGATGACCACTTCGGCCCATTCGGGAAGGTCGGTTTTTATGACGTCGGGACGCTCGTATGGGGACAACAAATCCTCCATTGCTGACGACTCGACAAAACGATCCGGTTGACCGGTGTCGAGCTGCGGTGCGAAGGCTACCAACCCGCGATGACCCCGGCAACAATTGCCCCGGACTCCCGAGACGCGGAGACGAGGGCAGGGCGGAGTTTATTTAGCTTTTTCAGGTTGGATCCAGACCCCCGTACCGCGGGTCCGGTCATCGAGCGGCAATCCACGTAGCGCGCCCCACGATCGCCCCCTCAGAATGGCCCGCGAGAGAGGCTATTTGTTTGTCTTCAAGCCCTATCTGTGAGTGGATACCCAGGCTGAGGAGGTGTTTCGCGCCATCCCATTTGCGCTAATTACCCACCATTGATCACCGTAGTAATATATTTATTAACACGGTAAACATGAAAATACCACGGTGAATATGAGCGAAAATACCGGTTTTGAATCGCCTTTTGAGGTTGTTCGGCGCGATTTTAACGCGGTGCTCGGAGGCCCGGAACGGTTCGTTTGGATCCGCCACGGGCAGGTCGGCACCACTGGCGCGTGGAACGATGCCGGGCTCGACCACCCGGGGTTAACCGGCGTCCAGGTCCACCCCGAACACCTGTCGCTGGTCGACGGATATCTGCCCCTCGAAACAGAGCCTGAAATGTATATCGAGTTCGCCGCGACCGGGCTCAGGGCATGGCGAAATCGCGAACAAAAACAAGATGGGCAAATGAGTGAAGAAATCGGCTGGGCTGTTGACCTGACGGAGCGGTTCGGCAGCCTCAGGCACGGGTCCCTGCATGCCATTCCACCCGTCGCCGATTCACCAGCCGGTGCCCCCTCCCCACCCTCGTTCCCTTCCGCGTGGGACGTGATCTCGGACGCCCGGTCGGTCGCGCTAGTCCTACTCGGACACCGGTTCGCAACAGAGGGTTCGCCCGGGCTGGGGCTGCAGTATTCAGCCCGCCGGTCGATGGCCATCAACCTGGAAGCGGACCTGCTCGAATCAACACCCACAGGGGAGAGCGGCGAAGCGCACGAACGCGCATCAAGACGCAGAGAACTGATCCTCGGGGTCGAACAGGGCGACCGGTCGGTTGACGACTACCGGCTGCTGGTCGCTGACGATATTTCCAAACTCGTCAACAGGCGCCTGGATGAAGAGGGTGTGGAATCGGTGATCACAGGCCCACTCCATCGGAGCGCCCTCGAATCGCAGCGAATGCCCCGTCATCCTTTGTGGGAGCGAACGTACAGGCTCGACACCCTCCGTGGCGCCATCTGGGCACAGGTCGCCGATCATGTACTGAGCGGCGCAGCATGGCGGGAATGCCAGAATCCGTCGTGTGAACGGGGCATCTTCAGCGTCGACCGTCCGAAATCTGCGCGGCGCTACTGTAACGACCGGTGCAAAGAGCAGGAAAACAACCGCCAAAAGTACCTGAAACACCCGGAACGTTACGCCAGGAAGCTGGAATGAAACCCCCAGCTGGGCCCACCAGCCAGTCCTCCCGGTCCGATGGTTACCTTTCCTGCCCTTCGGTCCAGATCTCCTCCCAGGTCTGATCCACGTACCGATAGGAAATGCCGCAAAACCGGCAGATCTTGAACACGAGGGTGGTACTTGCGCTGACTTCGACCGGCACTATCGAAAAATCGTGTCGGTTGTCGACAGAACCCGGTATGCACTCGCCTATCGCCCCTCGTTCCTCACCTGGCATTGGAATACCTCTCCCACGTTCCTGTCAGCGCAGTTGACCCACATACGGCCATCACTTTCACCCGTTCAACTTAACAATAGCGGTCGCCCGCACCTCACGCTGGCGTCCCGCGTCACACCGCGAGATGACGGTGCCACCCGGCCCGATCCTGCGCTAACCTACCCGCAAAAGGGGTCAGGAAATGACGGTACTAATCACCGGCGGGTCCGGATTTGTCGGATCGTGGATGACCAGGGACCTGCTGGGTCGCGGCGAGCAGGTCGTGCTCTACGACCTCTACCCGCGGACCGACCTGATATACGACATCCTCGACCGGGTCACGATGGTCAAGGGCGACCTGCTCGACCTCGGCAACCTTGCTGGCACCATCAAGTCGCACCGCGTCGACCGCGTGATCCACGCCGCCTCCTACCTTGGCTTCGAGTCGCAGACTCGCCCCCCGCTCGCCGTCAAAGTCAACTGCGAAGGCACCGCTAACGTGCTTGAAGCCAGCCGCATCATGGACGTCAGGCAAGTCGTCTACACCAGCACGCAATCGGTCTACGGCGTCACCCCGTCCGGACAACCTGTAACCGAGGACGATGCACCCCGCCCGGACAACCTGTAACCGAGGACGATGCACCCAACCCGACCACCGTGTACGGTGCCACCAAGCGCATGTGCGAATGGCTTGGCATCAACTACGCCGCCAACTACGACATGAACTTCATCGCCGTCCGGTTTCCAACTGTCTACGGGCCAACGAAACTTGGCAGGGGCTGGACGGTGCCCCTCATGGATATCGTGGAGAACCCGGTTGCCGGTCTGCCCGCCGTGATCGCATCGGGCGGAGATGTACAGCAGGAGCTGTTGTACGTAACCGACGCCGCCCGGACCGTTGTGAACGCCGCATTTGCCGAAGCAACCGAGCACCAGGTCTTCAACCTTGGCTCACCGACCGCACACACCATGCACGAGATGGCCGAGGTTGTGCGAGACCGAATTCCCGGTGCCGAAATCGAGATAGGTGATGGCCCCGACCCCCTTTACGGTCTCGGCGGTCGTCTCGACCTCACCAGGGCGGGCTCGGAAATCGGTCACGAAATCACATACACACTGGAAGAGGGCATCGACGCATGGATAGAATTTCTGCGTTCACGTCCAAAGTCCGAACAGGCAGTCGGGCAGGGTGGCCTGTCGACGATTTCGACCGATATTCCGACGACTGAACAAACCACGGAACGCTGAAAAGGAAAGGACCGCACCATGCGTATCGCACGTTTTGAAGTCGGGGGCGACATTCGCAACGGGATCATCGAGGGAGAGACCGTCAACGAGATCAGCGGAGACATTTTCGGGGGCATCACCCCTAGCTCGTTCTCCCATCGACTGACCTCCGTACGCCTCCTCGCACCGGTTGTCCCCTCCCAGATGTTCGGTCCCGGCCTCAACTTCGCCGACCACCTGCACCACGCCGCCGGGATCACCGGACAGACCGAGATGTCGCCCATACCGCAGCCCTGGCACAAAGGGATCAACTCGCTCAGCAACCCCGGCGACGCCATCGTCATACCGTTCGATTCCTCCACCGGGATCGAATACGAAGGCGAGTGTCTCGCGGTGATCGCGGCCATTACGCGGAGGGTGTCACCAGGAGAGGCCTGGGACCGAATACTTGGCTACACCTGTGGCAATGACGTGTCTGAGCGCACCTGGCAGTCAAACGACGGCTCGATGTGGAGGGGCAAAGGCACCGATACTTTCGCACCGATCGGGTCGTGGATCGACACTGATTTCGACCCCCGGGCAGGTGGAGATATGGTGGTTCGCGTGAACGGGACCGAGGTCCAGCGTGCCAGCACCGCCAACATGCACTTCGACTTCGGTGAACTGGTCAGCTTCATCAGCCAGCAGGTGACCCTGCAGCCCGGCGACATCGTCTGGTCCGGCACCACTGGCGATCCCCAGAACCTGAACCCCGGCGAAACGGTTGAGGTAGAGGTCGAAGGGATCGGCGTGCTCTCCAACCCCGTCGAAGCGGAAACGCAATAACCGGCCGTTTTGCCCGACTCAGCCGGTAACACCCCCGGCATGTGTCCCACTGTTGCTGGCGTCCGGCACCGATCCCCTTCAGACAACCTGTAGTTACCTTTAGAATTGGCGCCGTAAAAAGCGCCACTCGAACCAGACCTTCGCCCAGTGCCAGGTGCGCCCCGGGCCTCGCAATTTGACGGTCGGTGCAGGTGTCCCATAGAAATTACCGCGACCGATTCCCGCACGCCCGTCTCCCGTCTCGACCACGCACTCCCCGAAGCCATCGAAAGAACCCTCGTTTCCCCGACCGGTAATTCGCGCCGCAATGGTCGCAGCCACAACCTTCGCTTGCCCCGACGCGAACGTGCCCGCTTTCGGCAAGGGCAGCCCCATATCGAGGGGAATGCTTGTCACGTCACCGATGGCAAAGACACCTTCGTGCGAGGTCTCCATCGAGTGACGATCGACCGGTACCCAGCCGCTTTCGTTCGTCAGCCCCGACTCACGTACAACAGCGGGAGCCTCGTGGGGCGGGATGTAGACGAGGAAATCGAACGCGACCTCGGTGCCATCCGAGAACTTCAGCATCCGCATCTCAGGATCGACCTCCGACACCTGGTGCTGCGGGTGGTAGGCGATTCCCCTCGCTTCGACCATCTGCCGTACACCC
>JASLNQ010000109.1 GCA_030745955.1 Dehalococcoidia bacterium
CAGGTATTCGGAAACGTACTAGCCAGCATCTCGGTAACGAACGCGAGGGTGAGCATGCCATGTGCAATTCGGCCGCCGAACGGGGTTGCCGCGGCATAGGCCTCGTCGAGATGAATGGGGTTGTAGTCGCCCGAAGCCTCGGCGTAATCGTCCACACGGCCCTGCGTCACAAGGCGCTCGAAACCGGCCAGTGAATCGCCAACTGCTCGAACGGAGTTGCCCTGACCCATCAGGCTTCTTCCCCGCTGACAATGATCGTCGTCGTTGACGTACCGACCTCGGACCCGGTCGCATCGGTGTATGAAACCGCAACCGTTGCGAAGTGGTTGCCGCGGCGTACCGAGCTTGCCGCGAGCCTTCCCTTCGCTTCAACCTTTTCACCGGCAACCACCGCTCTCTCCCAGCTGACTTCCTGACCGGCATGCACCGTCTGGAGACCGCCCGAGAAAAGGCCGAGGTCGTTGATGAGTTCGGTCAACGCCGCGGCTACGGTCATCATCGGGGCGAGGGTACCTCCGTAGTCCGGCGATTCGTCACCGCCAACAGCCCTCGCATAGGCTGTTGCGCGCGCGGCAGATATCGTCACGTCGTACGGGCCAAATTCATGCCCGGTTACCGCGGTCGAAATTAGGGGTCCAGCCAAGGCTCATTCCCGAATGGTGTTGCCAGAATGTCCTGCAAGGCACTCTCGCCAGGTAGTTCTGCAAGAAGAACAGAAGTAGGGCACGCATTCTAAATGTGCCCTGTCGGGTAGGCAAAAGAGCGCACCAGCCCCGCACGCGGGCTATACCCCGGAGGTGGTGCCCCCGCCGCGTTGCATCGATATCGCCTCGTCGACGAGTTCACCCGCCAACTCGTAAGCCGCGGGGTTCCGGAAATCCAGCTGCGAGAGCGCCAGCACACGGTAGAGCAACCCGGTCGATACGAGTCCGCTGTTGCTCTTCCCGAGAGGCGGCAGTTCGATGGCCATCGCCTCCGATATTGCGATCGCGGCGTTCATCCCACTGCGGTTCAGGTAAACCCTGGTGAGAACCCTCCCTTTGTGAGTGACGCTCACACCGCTCTTGTCCTGGTTCAATTCAACCCGCAGGTGAGAACGGGGACGTTCAAGCAGCCTGTACCCATACTCGAGCGCCTGTTTCCTGGACACGGTCATAACAGGCCGCCATTCGCACACCAAACCTGCACCTGCAGCCCCCTGTGATTGTGTTGAAATCAACCTCATGTAAGTATAATCCCGGCCCGGATACGGAACTGATTGGCACAACGGAGAACGTGACGGCAAATTGAACCTCAAGGGCCAGGTGGCAGTGGTAACCGGCGGTGCAACTGGCATCGGACGTGCGATCGCGCTGAAACTGGCTGACCGCGGTGCGGCGGTGATGATTGCCGATATTAACGATGCGGCCGCTGCGGCCACAGCCACCGAAGTCGAAGAGATATCCGGGCGGGCCGCCACTTTCCTGACCGATGTGACCGACTCCGACGCCTGCCTGGGCCTTGCCGCCGCGACATTCGACTCACTCGGTTCCGCCGATATCCTCGTCAACAACGCCGGCGTTGCGGGTGCACCCGGATGGCAGGCGCGGCCGTTTTCAACAGAAGAGGACTGGAAGCGGACCTACCAGGTCAATGTCATCGGCACGTCCAACGTGACCGCCGCGTTCCAGCCCCAGATGACCGAACGCAGGTCGGGCTGCATCGTGAACCTCGCCTCGATCGCCGGTCGGGAGGGCCGACCCGCCCTTCCCCACTACTCGGCGTCAAAGGCCGCCGTGATAAGCCTTACCCAGTCGATGGCGCTCGAACTGGCCCGCTTCAACATCAGGGTCAACGCGATCTGCCCCGGACTGCTATGGACCCCGATGTGGGAACAGGTCGGCGATCGGTACGCCCTCGACAACCCCGCCTTTGAAGGGATGTCCGCAAGGCAGGTCTTCGACACGATGATCGCAGAGCGGATCCCGATGAAAAAAGAGCAGACACCAGAAGACGTTGCCGACACCGTGGCGTTTTTCGTATCGGACGATGCAAAGAACATTACCGGCCAGGCGCTGAACGTCGATGGCGGTTTCTTCATGCGCTAGGGGGCGTTAGTCGCCGGGCGCAGTCGAACTGCCTGGGCGACGCGGCGCAGGCTCCGCGGGGCATGCCAGGACATGAGTGTTGACCAGGTGGGAAGAATGGATTTCGACGGAAAAACAGCAATAGTCACAGGCGCCGCCAGCGGGATCGGTCGCGGCATCGCGCTAGAACTGGCCCGCCGCGGTTCAAACGTCCTCATCGCCGACGTTGACGAAGCGTCGGCGCGTGACGTGGTTGCCGAAATCAAGGTCGGTGGGACCCAGGCGAATTTCTGCCAGACAGATGTAACCCAGCAGTGGTCGACCGACGACATGGTTGAGGCGGTCCTCGAGGAGTACGGCCAACTCGACGTGCTTGTGAACAACGCCGGCGTGGGTGGTGCTCCCGGCTTCACGACCCGCAAGATCCCGAACCTCGACGACTGGCAGGCCACATTCGATGTGAACGTCTACGGGATCGTCAACTGCACACAATCGGTCGAGAAGTACATGGTCGACCGCGGTTACGGCAAGATCGTAAACATCGCCTCGATCGCCGGTCGGGGCGGTCGCCCGGGATTCGCAACGTACGGTGCATCGAAGGCAGCGGCGATCAACGTTTCACAGGCATGGGCGTTCAAGTTCGCTCCGCACGGAATCAACGTCAACGCCGTGTGCCCCGGCCTGATCTGGACCCCGCTCTGGCACAGCATCGGCGAATGGCGCAGCTCGACCACCGAGCAACATACCGGCATGACCCCGTGCCAGGTCTTCCAGCGGGCGGTATCGGAATCGGTCCCGCTGGGCCGTGAGCAGACCCCTGAGGACATTGGCAATGCTGTCGCGTTCCTGGCATCGGACAGGGCAAGGTCGATCACCGGACAGGCCCTGAATGTCGATGGCGGAATCCGGATGAACTGAGGGTGCCGGGGCACCCCGTAACGCACGGTGCCAAAAGCTAGCCCGGTCCGGTAATACCCAGCGCTTCATTGGTCATATCGGTCAGAATGTCGTCCAGTGACTTGCGCGTATTCGGACCGATCACTTTCCTGACGATCATGCCCTCCGTATCGACGAAGAACTTTTCGGGGATCGCACTCACCCCGAAGTCGACCGTCATCGAACCCGTAGCGTCGATCCCGTTGACGTATTCGATCCCGTGTTCGTCGATAAAGTCCTCGACGCCGGCCACGGAGTCCCAGATGGCAACGCCGATGAACTCGACTCCCCGGTCGCGCCATTTCCTGTACGTTTCGGCAAGGATCGGGCCTTCTGCCTTGCAGGGACCACACCACGACGACCAGAAATCGACTAAAACGACCTTGCCCCGGTAGTCGGATATCGAGATGACATCGCCGGCCAGCGTCGTCAGCTCGAAGTCGGAGAAAGGCTCCGTCGACACCACGACCTCGCCGAAGTTGTCGTTTACGCCGGGCCTGCCGGCCCGACCGTCGTTTTGCACAACGCCCCACGCAAAGAGCGCGAGCACCAGTAGAACAGGTATTCCGATCCCGACCAGCACTGCGCGTCGTTGGCTCACGTTTACGTTTCCGGTTTTTCGGATTCGCCGGATCCAGAGTCACCCGGTTCCGGTGAATCACTATCTTCGAGTTCCAGTGCCAGCTGCTTTAGCTCTCCCCGGAGTTCGTCGTACTCGGTTTGGTCGATCTTGCCCGCTTCGAACTCTTCATCGAGGGCAGCGATCTCTGCGATTATGTCGGCGCGGCTGGCGAGTTCACCGTCATCCTCGCTGCTCTGATCGGTGCCCTTGCGTGAAGAGTACATGGTGTAGCCAAGGATCCCGAGCAGCGCAATCCCTACCACCCAGATGATCACGATCACGTAGGTACGCCCGTCGAAGAACTCGGCCAGGGTTTGCAGGAGGGTGGGCTGTGGCAACCCCGAGAACGTGATCACGATATCTTCATTTACGGCGTAATTAGCGCCCTCGGCGGAGTTGAACACGTTTTCGGCCACAACTACCGATTCGAGCGATCCGAGACCGGGCCCGGTGATCGAGCCCTTACCATCAGGAAGCAACATCCGCACCTGGTCGGCCCCGTATGGCAGCTGCAGCGGAAAGTCGAACCCATCACCTTCATACGAGATAATGTAACTCATCAGGATCGCCGCCTCGCCGGGCGGAATGGGATTGGTCATCGCGAACCCGGTAGGGATCTCGACAATGTTGCCGGTCGGCAGCTCCGACTCGACAGAAAGATCGGAAAATCCGTCTGGCAGGTTGAAACGGAGTAGATCGAGCCCGGTCAATTCCGGGCTTTCGAGATCGGCGAACCACACCTTGTCACCACTGTTGCTCACATTGATAACGGTGAGAACACCCGCCTGGCGGGACTGGGCATCAATCGTGGGAATCATCATCACGTAAGAACTGACAGTGATGTTCTCAAAGGAGCTGGTCTGATCATAGATTGTCAGCCGGACGCTCGACCAGTCATCGACGGCCGAAAGGTCAATTGAAGGGGTGTAATCGCCAGCATCGGCAACCACGCGGAACGTGACTCCCGGCCCCGAAATAAGGTTTCCAAAGCTAAAGGTCCCGTCGGCCCCGACGGTTGTCGATTCCTGCTCAATGATCTGGTTCGCCGTATTGTCCACCGTAAGGCCTTCAGGTACGGTGCTGCCTTCGGTGCCATTGACCACGATCCCCTTAATCTCGTTCTGTTGGTCCTGGGCGAACGCCGTTTGCGGTACTACAGGCCACAAAGTAACGGCAAGCGTGCCGATCAAGAAGGCCGCCAGCAGCCTGACCGGCCAGGCCAGCAAGAGTGGTTTGGTAAATAGTGAGGGGTGGTGGTTCATCACGTTGTATCCCCGCCTTCCGATGATTTGGCGGATTGTTCTCGCAGGCGGGCTATCTCCTGCTCCAATTGTTCGTCGCGGTCTCTCTGTGTACCGGTAGGTCCCGATTCTTCTCTCAGCAGCTCTGCTGCAGTAATTCTTAACTGGTCTCTCTGATGCTGGAAATCGGATTCGGTTAGCTCACCCGACGAGTAATCGCCTTCCAGATCACTTATTTTGCGGTAAACCCGCAATCGTTCCGCACGAAGTTTTTCGCGGTTTACGAACCTTTCTGAAACCAGCCGGTATCGATTCACCCCCAGGAACGGGTACGCAATGACCGCGACCGAAACCAGGGCGAGTAGGGTCCCAAGGGCGATTGCCATCAGTCTTCACCTGCCGTTCTGGCCCGGACCACCGCACGGGTGGACCGGCGTTCAACCGCCGGCTGGGGCCATAGGGCCACCATAGTCCCAACGATAAACACTGGCCCCGAGGCCCACAACCACCAGGCTAGCGGGTTAATACTCACCGCCAGCGATATTCGACCGTCGGCGAGGAAATCACGGGGGATCACGTACAGGTCTTCGACAATTGTCGACCTGATGCCCGAACGCACCGACGCCATGTTGAAAGCGGTATAAAAACCGTGCCAGGGCTGGATCTGGCTGACAAGCCTATCGCCCGGTCGCCGCGGGCTGTCCTGCAGGGTAAATCCATCCGATCCCTGCGCCCGGGCCGCTGCGATCTCGGACGCGTAATCGGCGGTGTCGATGTTGTAGACCGACATGTCGGCCCACTGCGCGATCCGGTCTGGCCTGCTTGAGTCGCCGCGCTCGACGTACTCGATGCGGTAATCGTCGATCACGAGGCTCTCACCGAGCGCCAGTGCGCCGTCGGTCCGCTGTTGATAAAAGTTGGTCCCTATTATCCCAAGACCCAGCATCAGTATGGAAATATGAACGATGTAGCCACCATGGCGCGGGCGGTTGCCGTTTACGAGCCGCCACCACGCCATCGCCCAGTTATCGCCGCCCCGGTGCCGGGCTGTAGTCCCCCGCCACCATTCTTCTACGATCGAGGCTGCAACAAACGCCACGACCCCGAACGAAAATATTCCTACGGGTCGTTTCACCCCGAGCGCCACCAGCAACACCACCACGAGCGCCCCGACCACGACCGGCCACACGAACCACTGTTTTAACGAGCGGGCCGACGATCTACGCCACGGCAGCAACGGTCCTATCCCCATCATCAACATTATCCCGAGCAGGATAGGTCCGTTGGCACGATCGAAATAAGGTGCCGAAACGCTGACCGAAACGTCCCGCGCCAGGTCCGAGAACAACGGGAACACCACCCCCCACAGCGTTACCGCCATCACGGCGATAAACAGGAAATTATTTACCAGGAATGCAGCCTCGCGTGACATGAACGACTCCATCGCCCGGTCCGACCTCAACTCGGGAAGCCGCCACAGAAAGAGCCCGAACGCAAACACCAGGCTGAGCAGCATGAACGAAAGGAAAATGATGCCGAGTGTCGAGGCCGCAAATGAATGAACGCTCACGACTGGTCCGCCCCGGTTGATGAACATCCCGAGCTGCGCCAGCACGAAGGCGATGTTCAGCAATGCCACATTCCACATCCGGAACATCCCGCGCCGCTTCTGCACCATGATCGAGTGGATGAACGCGGTCATCACCAGCCAGGGCATCAACGCCACGTTTTCTATCGGGTCCCACGACCAGTAGCCACCCCAACCGAGAATCGTGTAGGCCCACCAGGCGCCCAGCAGCATCCCGGCCCCGAGTACGCCCCAGCCGAGAATCGCCGAAACCCGCGCAACGTCAACCCAGTCGTCGCCGTAGTTGCCCGAGATCAACGCCCCCGATGCAAACGCGAACGGAATGGTTATCGCGATAAGTCCGCCCATCAGCATCGGCGGGTGGCTGAACATTCCGGGGTGGGTCAGCAGCGGATTGATCCCCCGGCCATTGACCGGGACCGGATCGAGCAGCTCGAACGGACTGGCGAAAAAGACCAGCACGAAGAAGTAGAAAAGTTGCACGCTCGCCAGTATCGCGACGGTCCACGGCATGCTGCGGGCCATCCGTTTCGGCGCGAACCAGACGGCAAGCGCCGACATCAGGCTGAGTGCGAGGACGATGTAGAGCAGCGATCCCTCGTTGCCTGCGTAGAAAGCGACCCACACGTATGCCCGGTCCATGACCGAGTTGGAATGGTCGGCAACGTACTTGATAGCAAATTCGTTCTGGACAAACGCGTAAATCAACGCTGCTGAAGCAACAACGGCCGTGAGGGCCGTCATGTACAGCGCGCGGCGGGCGCTGACCACCAGGTCGGCCCTGCCGATCTTTACACCGATCACCGCTCCGAGCGCCGAATATGCGCTGAGGGCCAGTCCCAGCAAAAGGGCCATTACTCCAA
>JASLNQ010000010.1:0-6317 GCA_030745955.1 Dehalococcoidia bacterium
GGGTGAGTTGTGCAGCCGATCCGGCGATGCCATCATTGACGACTCTCTCACCGCTCGAAGTCACCAGGAACGACGAGCTGAGCAACGCCATTGAACCCAGTATTGCGATGATGAACCCGGCGATCGCAATGATCGCGAGTTCAATGGCGACCGCGCCACGCTGCCGGTCGGCCCGACCGGGTAGGAACAACTGTTGCATCTTCTCAGGTTAAAGCGCAGGAACGGCCGGTTATGTCGAACTGCGCGCACCCGGCGTGTGTGTAGTTCCTACATACGTATTTCCTACAAAGCGGGGTGCGGTGTTTTCGCGAGCGTGACTGCAGCTACTGGTGCCCACCTACCGAAACAACTGATTTCCCGACCCCTGTGGAGGAATCTGGGGTGGGGGCGCGGATCGCGAGTGGTCAGTGTTGGCAAGACGCGTCCCCACCCCGGATCCTTCGACTCCGAAGACTACGCTCAGGACGCGTTGACTGCACACGCCAGGGCTGGGCGTTAGCTCCGGGCGTGCGCGGCACACTTTGTCGCGCAGCGCACCTCCGCGGGACACACCAGGGCGCTAGTCGATCGTTGCTCCGCCGTCGATCACGATGTGGGCGCCGGTCATGAATGAGGCATCGTCGGAAGCGAGGAACAGCACTCCCGCGGCGATCTCGTCGGGCCTGCCCATGCGCTTCATCAGCGAATCTTTGCCGAACTCCGTGTAGGCCTCATCCGGGTCGAGGCCAAGCGAAGCGATGTGGCGGTCGGTGGCCCTTGTCCTGATCGAGCCCGGGCACACTGCGTTGACCCTAATGTTGTCTTCGGCCAGGTCCATGGCAAGGCAGCGGGTTAGCTGCGCCACGGCGCCCTTCGAGGCGTTGTAAGGAATGAACTCCGGCTGTGCGATGTACGACGAAACGGACGCTATGTTCACGATCGCCCCGCCCTTGTTACGTCGCATCGATGGAAGGATTTCCCGCACACAGTTTGCGTAACCGATGACGTTCACGCCGAACACCCGCATCCAGTCATCGTGCGTAACGTCCTCTACCTTGCCGAATACGAACGCGGCGGCGTTATTCACATGCAGGTCGATGTCGCCATGCGCTGCGATCGCAGCGGCGACGGCCGCCTTCACCGAGGCGGAGTCGGAGGTGTCGGTCTGGACGAAGATGGCGGTCCCACCTGCCTGCGCGATCAGCTCAACGGTCTCGCGGCCCGCATCCTCTTCCAGTTCCGCCACCGTCACACGCGCTCCCTCGGACGCAAACCGCTGTGCGATTGCACGCCCGATGCCGTTCCCGCTGCCGGTGACGATTGCGTTTTTGTTTTCAAGTCTCATGGCAAAATTTCTACCTCGTAGCGATCTGAATACGGTGCGTTTGCGTGGTGCCGTCAATATACTGCCAGTTGCGCCGGTATCCGGCGCGCACACTGCGATCGTATTTCTATTTTGAACACACTTCTACCCGGGCTGAGACATGATCAATAAAGGGTTCTTCGGACGACGCAAACCTGAGCCGCCACGGCCGCTGCCGCCGGGGCAGTACCTCGAGGACGGCTTCCCGGTGCTGACGGCCGGACCGACGCCCCGGATCGACACCGCCACCTGGGAGTTCACGATTGAGGGGGCTGGCGCCGGGCAGGACGATGGTGAAGCAACTCGTGAAGGTAAAAGCACGGCCCGTCCCAAAACCCCGGGCAGGTGGTCGTGGGATGACCTCAACGCACTCCCTCAGACCGACCTGCATACCGATATCCACTGTGTGACCAAGTGGTCGAAATTCGATACCGACTGGCGCGGCGTCACGATCGACACGCTGTTCGAGGATGCCGGGATCACACCACCCGGGGGCTTCGTGATGGCGTTCTGCGATGGCGGCTACACAACCAACCTGCCGGTCGAGGACATCGTCGATGGCAAGGGGCTGCTGGTCCACACATACGATGGCAAGCCGCTCGCACCAGAGCACGGCGGGCCGGTGCGGCTGCTCATCCCGCACCTGTACCTGTGGAAATCGGCCAAGTGGGTCCGCGGGCTGCGGTTCATGGACAGCGACGCACCGGGCTTCTGGGAGCGTTACGGGTATCACATGTACGGCGATCCGTGGCGTGAACAGCGCTACACGAGCGACTGAACCGTCGTTGACCGTGACTAACCGGTCGGACCCAGGGACCGAGTGGCAGACTGCAACCGTCGAATCGGTGGTCTGTGAATCGCCGCGCGTGAAGCTGTTCCGGCTGAAGCTGCCGGGGCGGGGCGAGTTCAGGGCCGGTCAGTACTATGACATCCGTCTTAGCGCCCCCGACGGCTACCAGGCGCAACGAAGCTACTCGGTAACCTCGTCGCCGGACGTACCGGACATGATCGAACTGGCGATCGAGTTGATACCCGGGGGCGAGGTCTCGTCTTTTTTCCACGAGGCGGTGGAGCCGGGCGAGCAAATCGAGCTGAGGGGGCCGATCGGGGGGCATTTCACGTGGACACCCGATTTCAGGGCTCCGGTCCTCCTGGTCGCCGGCGGCTCGGGTATTGCGCCAATGATGTCGATGCTCAGGCACCGGCATGCGGCAGGCAGCAGATCGCCAATGTCCCTGCTGTACAGCGTGCGAACAGAACCCGACATCCTGTTCAGGCCGGAACTGGAACGGCTGGCTGCTGAAGACGGCAATCTCGATATCGTATCCACGCTTACCCGGGGTGCGCCGCCGGGATGGACAGGAGAAACACGCCGCATCGACCGCCCGATGATCGACTCGGTCCTTGAAGCGTTTGGGCGGGTTACGGGGCGGGCCTATGTCTGCGGTGGTACCGGGTTTGTCGAAGCGGTGGGTAGCCACCTACTCGATTGCGGTGTGAGCTACAACGAGATTCGCACCGAAAGGTTCGGTCCGTAGCGGTCGACGCCCACCCGTGGGTACGCACGGCCCCGTACAAAACAGACTGTGGCCTGCCTGTACAAATGCCCGTGTTTTCACACATTCACTGCAACAGGCCTGCTCGTACTCTTTACTTAACGTTTCACCCGGGTATATCCGGCCGTCCGCTGGAATGGATCAAATGCTCAAAGTCCTCGTAATCGACGCCGATACCACCTTTTCCACCCTCCTCGGGAGGGCGCTTGTGAAAGAGGGCCATGAGACCCGTATCGTCGGCGATGCCACGTACGGAGTCGTTCGCGCCCGGGCTTTCGAGCCCAACCTTGTACTGATGGACACCGCCATTCCAGGCGTCGCGGGCACTGCGCTGATCGAAGAGATAAAGCCGCTCGTTCCCGGTCGTATTGTCGTATGTGCCAATAGCGATAACGTGGAAAACATCAGGGCCGCCATCGCAGCCGGTGCCAGCGACTATGTGCTCAAGAACTCGGGCCCGGACGCGATCATCGCGAGGGTCTGCCCTGCTAAGGCTTCGACAGGCGCAGATGATAAACCGGATAGCACGGAATCTGGCGATGATGGCGACGACGGCGACGAGATGCAGGCCAATGCAGCCCCGAAAAAGGCAACCAGGCGGGAACTGCGGGCACCGGTCAAGGAAGGCAAGCGACCCTTCTGCGTTGTCATTGCCCACCCGGACATCGAAAAGCGTGCGTTCATCACCGAGATTGTCGAACGACTGAACACGGCGGTCCACGTCATCGAGGTCGCAAATTCGAAGGACGCAGTCACCGCCTGCTCGGAAAATCGGACCGTGATACTCATTATCGACTGGGAAATGCCCGACATCCCGACCAAGCAGGTGATGCGCACCATCAAGGACAGTCCCGGTGGCAAGGCCACCGCGTTGTTCGTCACTTACAGGGGCAATTCCCCGGAAAAACAGCGTGTGGCGATGTTCGCAGGCGCCATGGCGTTTGCCGGTGAACCCTGGGACGACGGCTCACTCGAAGCACAGATCAAGCACACGCTGGATGTCATCCGAAAGCGCCGCCGCAAAGCTAAGATCCAGGCCCTGAAGGCACAGGCTTCCTAGTTGGCCACCCGGGTTGTACCGGGTTGTTCTGACGGCTGGCGAAACCCGGTTCAAATTCACCGAATTGGCCCGGCCTGATTTATTCTCGCTATTCCGCATTTAATCCGATTATTTTACGTATTAGTGCGTATTTTACGTATTTTCTACGTAATCATTTGTTCCAAACCATAATTCGCTCGCTTTCCCAATTGTTTGTAATCGCTTACTAACTTATGGTAAGGTCTGTACATCGGACGATATAACCAACGGAAACTCAGATAAGAGGTGGAGCCAATGATGACTTTCACCATCGGTGGACAGACGGGGGCCGGCGGTCACGAAATCGGCGCTGAGATATCGAGGAGACTCGGACTCCCGCTGGTCAGGACACTCGCTATCCGGAAACTCGCTCGCCGGCTGAACGCCAGTGTCGATGCGGTGGTCCGAAAAGAGCTGGCCTTCGGCAGTCGGCGAATCCGATTTGCGAACGCACTTGAGTACGGCCTGTACCGCTCTGCCACATACGGGTGGGACCCGCACCTGGCCATGGACTTCGGTTTCTGGAACGACAACGAGCCATCGAAGCGGTTCCTGCCGGACCAGATCACCACCGACGAATATCGCGATGCCTTTTACGCCATCTCGGACGACCTCCGGAGCCTCGGCGACTCAATCGTGGTGAAGCGCGGCGGGTGTCTCAACCTGACGGACGCTCCGGGCGTGGTCCACGTCGGCATATTCGCCCCGCGTGAGCAGCGCGAACGGAGGATGGCACGAAGGCTTCGGGTAGGTGCCGGTGAGGCTGCAAAGCTGGTCAAGCGGTTCGATAACGACCGCCGGGCATGGTTTGCGAACCTGTCAGGCACTGAACCCGAGGACCGGGGGCTTTACGACATCGTGCTGGACACCGGTGACGGGTCGTCCGACTCCGAATTCGCCAACCGGCTTGTGCATGAGGCGATCCATATCGAATACGGTGACGGCGTCCAGCCTGCTCCATCGTACTGAACGGCCTACTGACCTCATGACCGCTGCCCCGGCGGATTGGTTTGCTTATATGGCAAGAGGACCTGCGTGCAGCCAATTCGCCAGGGGCGTTCGCGTGTGAAGCCGGGGTAAGATTGCGCAGTCAACTCCAGGTCCAACACTCCTGCAACTTCTGCAACTCCCGGGAAACCACTGCGATGGCCAAGCTTACAGACCGGCAAATCGAATTCCTGAAACAGCCGTATATCGCCGAGTTCGTCACGCTGATGAAGGATGGTTCGCCGCAGATCACACCGGTCTGGGTCGACACCGACGGCGTGCATGTTCTCGTCAACACCGCCGAGGGGCGGCTCAAAACGCGTAATGTCAGGCGCGATCCCAGGGTGGCAGTCGGCATCTACGACCCCGAGAACACGTACACGCGGGTTTTGAACGTCCGCGGGCGGGTTGTTGAGATAACGACCGATGGGGCGGCCGATCATATCGACGACCTATCCGAAAAGTACAACGGTGTGCGCCCCTACCCTGCCCACAACCCCGACGAGCCGCGCCTGCTGCTGAAGATCCTGCCCGAGAGGATCGATTCAGGGATTTAACCGCGCGTGTACCTGGCTGGTGAACGAAAATTTGCTGCCATTACGGTGCCGCGTGCGCATCGCGCCCTATCCTCGTCCCGACAAAAGCGCGAACGGACCGGGTGATCGCGTGCCTCACGCACTCCCCTGCCACGCGCAGCTTGGAGATGGCGGCGCGATAGTTCACACTTCACGGGTATTGCGTTCCGACCGGTAATTTTCTCCCGTGCCCGGGTTCCTGGATGGTGTTTTTGGTGGCTGTCTCATGACTGCAGACCCCGCAGTCCTCTCCGTACTGAAATCCCGCTTCGGCTTCGATCGGTTTCTCCCCCTGCAGGAGGAAATCGTCACGAACGTGCTGGCGGGGAACGACGGGTTGGTGCTCATGCCCACAGGCGGCGGCAAGTCGCTCTGCTACCAGCTCCCGGCGCTGTGCATGGACGGCTACACGATGGTGGTATCGCCACTCATCGCCCTGATGAAGGACCAGGTCGATGCCCTCCGCTTGAGCGGCATACCCGCGGCATTCGTCAACAGCACCCTTACGCCAGATGAAAACGAGGATGTCCTGGCGCAGGCGGGCCGGGGCGATCTCAAGATCCTTTACGTGGCCCCCGAACGGCTGGCGACGCAGCGCTTCCGTAACTTTCTCAATGCGGCCACACCCCGCCTGATCGCCATCGACGAGGCGCATTGCATATCCGAGTGGGGGCATGACTTTCGGCCCGATTACCGCAACCTGAAGACGCTGCGCAGCGATCACCCCGGTGTGCCTGTCATTGCGCTAACGGCGACGGCCACCGAAGAGGTGCGGCGCG
>JASLNQ010000010.1:6327-18234 GCA_030745955.1 Dehalococcoidia bacterium
GGATCGTACGTGTCGAGCTTCAATCGCCCCAACCTCATGTATTCAGTAATGCCGAAAAAGCGGTCCTTCGAGGCGCTGCTTGAACTGCTGGGGCACCACGAAGACCAGTCGACGATCGTTTACTGCTTCTCTCGCAAGGAGACCGAGGCACTGGCGGCCGACCTCTCGTCGTGCGGAATCGCGGCAATGCCGTATCACGCGGGTCTCGAACGCGAGGTCCGCCGCGCTACGCAAGACCGGTTTACCAGGGACGAGACATCGGTGATCGTGGCGACAATTGCGTTCGGCATGGGCATCGACAAGCCCGATGTTCGCCTTGTGGTGCACTACAACCTTCCGAAGACCGTCGAGGGGTACTACCAGGAGACGGGGCGGGCCGGTCGTGACGGTCTGCCCGCTGAGTGCGTACTGTTTTATTCGTATGCCGACAAGATCAAGCAGGACTTTTTCATCAACCAGATCGAGAACGCCGGCGAGCGCAGGCAGGCTGCGGAGAAACTGGCGAAGATGGTGGAGTACGGCGAGGTCCGTTCGTGCCGCCGTCGGTTCCTGCTCGGTTACTTCGGTGAGGTGTGGGACCCGGGAACCCCAGACGGCCATGGCGGTCCGGGTGATTGCGGAGCGTGTGATGTGTGCAAAGTGGTTGACGAAGAGTTCGATGCCACCGAGATCGCCCAGAAAATACTTTCGGCTGTGATCCGCACGGGCGAGCGGTTTGGCGTCAACCACGTGATCGATGTCCTGCGGGGATCGAAGGCAAGGCGGATTCTGGAATTGGGCCACGACCAGCTTTCGGTCTACGGCATTGCGTCTGACTACTCAGGCGATGAACTGAAGGAGTTTTTCAGCCTGCTCCAGGGCCGTGGACTGACGGAGTTTTCGACCGGTGAATACCGCACGGTCTCGGTCACGCCGGAAGGCCGCTTTTTCCTTCAAGACCGCACTACCCTGGTGCTGGCCCGGCCCCCGCAGGCCCCACGGCCAGCCAACGGGGTGCGCGCCCGGTCGGGACGGTCGGACAGCGGTCGGGAGCTCGAATACGACCCCGACCTGTTCGAGCAGCTCCGCAGCCTCAGGAAGCGGATAGCGAATGAGAACAATGTGCCTGCGTTCGTGATTTTCGGTGATTCGTCGCTGCGGGAGATGGCGTACTACCTGCCCCACGACCGCGAGGCCTTCAGCGCTATCGCGGGAGTCGGGGCGACCAAGTTTGAGCAGTTTGCGGGCGAGTTTCTGCCCGTGATCGTCGATTTCGCGGGCCAGAGGGGCCTGGCGCAGCGGGATGGGCTGCTGCCGGGACGCAGGGTGTCCGGCAGGTCGCCGGTGAGGGTTCCCAGTGGGTCGGCCCTGAACGGGAAGCCACTGCTCAGCGTTAGTCTTGCCGAGACAAAACGCCTGTTTTCGGCGGAACTCAGTGTTGAAGAGATCGCCCGTGAGCGCGGCTTTACGGTCAACACGATATTCAGTCACCTGGAAAAGATCGGGCAGGTTGAACCCGGTTTCGATATCGGCAGGTTGCTACCGTCCCCCGAGCGGGTCGAGACGATCGGCGCTGCGCTGCGGTCGCATGAAAACGGGCTGCTGGCCCCGGTAAAAGAGGCGCTCGGTGACGACTACTCGTTCGGGGAGATCAGGCTGGTACGACTGCAGATGAAACGGGACTTCGAGAACGGCGAAACCGCCGATTCCCGGCCTTAGTTGCACTGTTCACAGACGTTAGTGGCAGGTGGCGGAAGATTACTGCCAGTTGCGGGGCAAGCGGCCCAGAACCACTCAGACCTCTTCCGGACCCGGGAAATCCTTGTACCCGACCATCATGTTGAACGCCTCCCGGTCGGCGAACCGTTCATGACCGACCCGGTTGTCCGACGAGTTGAACGAACTCGCCCGGCGGGCCATCTTGTTCCAGTCGACGATAAGCCTGCCGTCAATCACATCGCCCATATACGTCCCGTCACACCGGTAAACCTCGTCAACCTGCCTGAAGCGCCCCACGTGACGGCCGTCATGGGTCCACAGGTCTCGTCCCTCGCGAAAGCCGAAATACTCGCCGTTCCACGTCCACAGGTCATCGCGGCCGGGGTGTTCGGGGGCGCGCAGGACACCTTCAGAATCAACCTCGGTGACCGAGTCCATCTCGTCGGAAGGCGATTCTGGCAAGGTGAGGGCCTGCGCCGGCATCGCCTCCTCAAGTTCAGATTCGCTGATGCTGTGGCGTTTGACGTGCAGGTGATGCGAGATCCTGTCGACAAGCACATCGAAACCGGTGTGCTTAAGCACGATATCGGTCGCACCCACGGCTATCGCCTTCTGCACTTCGCCAGCATCGGCGGCGGAAACGAACATCACGATTGGGATCTCTGAGACCTGCCGAATGTTGCGGCACAGTTCGACACCGTTCATGCCTGGCATGTTCATGTCGAGCAAGACTAAGTCTGGATGAACCCGCTCGAATTCCTGCAGCCCTGCGAAACCGTCGCCTGCCTCGCTGACCTCAAACTCTTCGTCTTCGAGCCAGGCGACCAGCGCAACGCGAATGTCGAATTCATCCTCGACGATCAGTATCTTTTTTGACACATGCGCACCACCTCAGTCCGATGGTCGAGGAGAGACCTGTCTACATTCTCTCACATCCAGTTCGGGCAATCGGGTTGGCGCACGAGTGGTGTGAGTGGTGTTTGGGGTGGAATTCGCAGGTCGCATTCACTGCGAGATGAGCGTGGGACCGGCTCGTTGCGATCGCGTCCGCAGGCGTCGTGGCCACAATTACTGCGCTCCGAATGCGCGCATCTGGCGACATACGATTTGCCACCGGCCCGGTTGAGGTTTAGTTATGATGGCCCGCGATCACAGCCAGGACAGCCAGCGCGAATGAGTCCCCCACGAACACAGATCTTTCCGGCCGATGAGTACAGCCAGCGGCTCCGGTGCGTCCGCGAGCGCATGACCGGGGCCGGTCTCGACGTGCTGCTCGTCCATGCGCCGGAGAACATCTACTACCTGACCGGCTACCAGACCCCCGGCTATTACTGGCACCAGGTGCTGGTGCTGCCCCTCGGCTCCGATCCGATTTTCGTTCCGCCCCCGCACGAGGCGTCGCTGGTCCCTGAGTTCTGCTGGGTCGACGATGTACGCCTCTATCCCGACACCTCGGACTGGGCCGTGGTCACCTCGGACCTGCTCAAGGAGCTGGGGTTCGGTTCAGCGACGATCGGTGTTGAGGCCGAGTCGCAGTACCTGAGCGTGGACCTGCGTGACCGGCTGGCGGGCCGGATACCCGGGGCCACGATCCGCAACGGCAGTGGACTGATCGAACCGTGCCGGCTGATCAAGTCGCCCCGCGAACAGGAATACCTGCGGCAGGCGGCCCGGTTTTCGGAGCAGGGCATGCAGGCGGGGATAGCCGCGGTACGCGAGGGGGCCAGCGAGCTCGAAGTGGCCGCTGCTGTGCACACCGCCCTCGACCTGGCGGGCTCTGAGTACACGGGACTCCCCGCCTTCATCACTTCGGGCGACCGCTCTGAACTGGTGCACGCCACGTGGTCGCCCCGAACGATCGGACCGGGAGAACTGGTCTTCCTGGAGATCCCGGGGAGCCTGAACCGATACCACGCCGCCCACACGAGGAGCGTCTTCGTAGGCGATCCAGCTGAAATCCCGGAAACAGTAGAACGGGCAGGCATGGTGGCAAAGGATGCCCTCGAGACGGCGAAGGGCAAGATGCGACCGGGTGTACCTGCGCGGGATGTCTTCGAGGCGGGACGCGCGGTCATCGACGGTGCGGACATCGGTTATCGCCAGGGCCGGCGGATCGCCTACGGAATAGGGATCGCCTTCCCTCCCGGCTGGGATGAGGGTGACATTATCTCGATAAACAGCGATGAGCCGCGCGGTCTGCAGGCGGGGATGTGCTTCCACCTGATCACGACGATGCGCCTGAAGGGCATGGGAGCAATCGGTTCGAGCGATACAGTCCTGGTGAACGACGATGGCGTGGAAACACTCACCGGTGCCGTTCCATTGGGGATTCAGCGCACGTAGTAGGAGTGATTGGCGATATGAGAGAAAACTTCGATGTTGAGATGCGGCTGGACGTGAAAGTGCCGATGCGGGACGGGATTGAGCTATCGGCCGACATCTATCTCCCGAGAACGGAAGGGCCGTTCCCCGTGGTGCTGATGCGAACGCCCTACAGCAACAATGTTGACCCGGTGATCGAGAAGGCCCAGGGGCTCGCGAACCGCGGTTACGTCTGCATGGTCCAGGACGTGAGGGGAAGGTGGGACTCGGGTGGCGAGTACTACGCCTTCCACCAGGAGATCGATGACGGTTTTGATACCCAGGAGTGGACCGGGCAGCAGGACTGGTGCGATGGCAATATCGGCATGGCCGGTGCGTCGTACGGCGGGTGCGTCCAGTGGCTCAGTGCCCCGCTCCAGAACAAGTACCTGAAGGCCATGGTGCCCAGGGTGATGTGCACCGACTACTACCAGGGCCTGATGCACCCGGGCGGAGCGTTTCAGCTCAACGTCATGATGACATGGGGCATGCGCACTAACGGCCGGACCGGGCAGAGTATCGACTACCACAACTGGACGGAGGCCTTCCGGTCTTTGCCGCTCACCGACCTCGCCGGTAACGCCGGGAGGGACCTCAAGTTCTGGCAGGACTGGCTCGCACACCCGGACGACGACGAGTACTGGAACGAAGTCAATACCGACCGGAGGTTCGACGAGATAGAGGTCCCGGCCCTGATCATGGGCGGCTGGTACGACCTTTACGCCGCTGACGCCTTCGACAATTTCAAGGGGATCAGGGAACGCGGCGGAAGCGAGGCCGCACGCGGCTCAAAGCTGATCGTGGGACCATGGCCGCACGCCCTGAGCGCATCGACAAAGACCGGCGACATCGATTTTGGCGTGGGGTCGATGGTCGACCTCGATTCCCTTGAGCTGCGCTGGTTCGACAGGTGGCTGAAGAAGGTGGACACCGGCCCCGAGGACGCCCCGCTCAGGTTGTTCGTGATGGGTATAAACGAGTGGAGGGACGAGCAGGAGTGGCCTCTGGCACGCACCGACTGGCAGTCGTGGCAGCTGCACTCCGATGGCGGGGCGAATTCAGCGAGGGGCGATGGTGCGTTGTCGACGGCTCAGCCCGGAGACGAAACCGCCGACCACTTCACGTACGATCCCGAGTTCCCCGTGCAGACCATCGGCGGAAACAACTGTTGCTCTCCCGAAATCGTCCCGTGGGGACCATACGACCAGCGACCCGCCGAGGTACGCGAGGACGTGCTCTGCTACACGACCGATGTCCTGTCCGATGACCTTGAGGTTACCGGCCCGGTGGTCCTGAAACTGTTCGCAGCCACCGATGCCCCCGACACCGACTGGACCGCCAAGCTGGTCGACGTGTCGCCATCGGGGTACGCGAAGAACCTCTGCGACGGGATCATCAGGGCCCGCTACCGGGACGGCTTCACTGAAGCCAGGTTGCCGGAGGCGGGAAATGTCTACGAGTACGAGATCGCCGTTGGCGTCACGAGCAACGTGTTCAGGAGGGGACACCGGGTCCGGCTCGAGGTCTCCTCTTCGAACTTTCCACGCTTCGACCGCAACCTCAACACCGGGGGGGACCTTTACACCGAGACCGAGATGAGAGTCGCCCGGCAGACCGTTTTCCACTCTACTCAGTACCCGTCCCGCCTCATCCTGCCGGTGATACCGCGGGAGTAATGGCAGGCGGACCGCCGCGCAGAACTGCTGCGGGGAGTGGCCTGCTCGCAATCGATGCCCCGGCTGAGAAGGCAACACGGTCCCACCGCCCTACCGCGCCCGGCGACAGGGAACGAGAAAATGATCTCAACCCGGTAGGACGGGGCGCGGCGGTGTATGCTCTGGGCACAAAATGTCAGGTTTTGTAAAACCTGACATTAGCGCGCAATCAGCAAGTCCACCCCCGGCGAAAATGGCCTCCACAGCGAACCGGCGTGAATCTATCCTGAAGCAGCTCCGTTCTGCGCCAACGGGCGCGACGGCGGCGGGGCTTGCCGAGCAGTTCGGTGTCACGGTGCGCACCATATATCGCGATGTCACCGCCCTTCGCGACGGCGGTGAACCCTTTGTGGCGGACCGCGGACGCGGTGGCGGCATCCACCTGTCACCCGAGGTAGCCCCCGACGTGTCGGCCAGGGAGCCGTCAGAGGGAGTGACTGAGAAGGCGCCGGGGGAAAAGCCGAACGGTGCAACCGAACCCGCGCCAGGGAACGGCGAAGAGCCTGTGCGAGCCGGCCCACGGAGGCCCGCCGACGTATTTGTTGGCCGGGACAATGAGATCGAACGCCTCGACGACCTCCTCGCCAAAACACAGACCGGAACCGGCGGCGTTGCGATGCTGGTCGGCGAGCCGGGAATTGGCAAATCGCACACGGCCCACCAGTTTGCGTCCAACGCCGTCCAGGCAAACGCCACGGTCCTCTGGGGGAGGTGCCGTGAAGCCGAGGGGCTGCCCTCGTTCTGGCCCTGGATCCAGATCATCCGGGCACGTGTTGAGTCCCTTGAAGCCCAGCAGCTGCAATCGGCGATGGGACCCGGTGCCTCGGACATCGCCGAACTGGTGCCGGAAGTAGCCGCCCTAATGCCCGGTATGGTCCCGGCAACACCGCTCAAAGACCCCGCGGTTGCAAGGTTCAGGCTGTTCGATTCGATCGCACGATTTCTCAAGGCCCTTGCCGTCGATCGGCCGCTGGTACTGATCCTCGACGACCTGCAGTGGGCCGATGCACCGTCGCTTTCTTTACTCGAGTTTGTTGCAGTCGAGGCGGCATCTTCACCAATCGCTATTCTCGGAACCTATCGGGACAGCGAACTGGGCCGGCACCACCCGTTATCGCAGACCCTGGGCGAACTCGCGAGATCGGTAAGGGTCGACCGGTTGGCGCTCAGTGGGATGTCCAGGGACGAGGTGGCCCGGTATATGCTGGAGACCACCGGGATCCACGCCCAGGGCGATTTCATAGCGGCTGTACACGAACGAACCAGCGGGAATCCGCTATTCGTCGGGGAGTATGTCCGGCTGCTTGTACAACCGGGCGACTGGCAGCCGGACGAGTGGCAGCAAGGTAACGGCGGCGATGCCACACGTATCTCCGAGTTGTCGCTGCAGGGTCAGATTCCGCAGGGCGTGCGAGACGTGGTAGGACGCCGACTCGACCACCTTTCGGAGGACTGCAACGTGGTCCTGACCGCGGCCGCCGTCATCTCGCGCGAATTCGGCCTGCGTGAACTGAAGCTGGCGGCCGGACTTGACGAAGTCGCCATCCTCGAAGCACTGGAGAGCGCGACCAGGGCACTGATCATCGAACCGGTCGGGACCGGGATCGGCCGATACCAGTTCCGGCACGACCTCGTTCGGCAAACCCTGTACGAAGAGCTGTCGACGCTCGATCGGGTCAGGCTGCACCGCACAGTTGGCGATGCCATCGAAGCGCTGAGGCAGCCCAACCTCGAGCCGGTGCTCCCCCAGCTTGCGTTCCACTACTTCGAGGCCGCACGGAGCGGCGATGCCCAGAAGGCCGTCAAGTACTGTGTCGACGCCGGGGCCGTGCGGTACTTCCGCATGGCGATCCAGGCGCTCGAACTATCCGGACCGGTCGATCCGGCCGGTCGTTGCGAACTGCTGCTGGCGCTGGGCGAGGCGTGCAGGGTTGGCGGCGATTTCACCGAGGCGATGGAGGTATTTCGAGAGGTCTGCGAAACGGCGGAAATCATCGATTCCCCACGACTGCTGGCAGACGCTGCGATCGGATTTGAAGACACCAGCTGGCGTCCGGGAATGCCGGGCCACGAGGCGGTGGGGTTCCTCGATTCGGCGCTGGAGGCGAATCCAGACGAAGAGCGTGAAATCCGTATTCAACTCCTTGCCAGCCTGTACCGGGCACTGGTGTTTGCGGGTGAGCACGAACGCGCCGGCCAGGTCTGGCTGGACTCGGTGGAACTCGCCCGCAACCTGGAAGCCCCCGAAATGCTGAAAACCGCTCTTCGAGTGCGTCTTTTTGACCGCGGGCGGGGGGAGTCCGAGCGAACGGCTGGCGGTGGCCTCGGAAGTGAACGAACTGGCGTCCATCACAGAAGATTCAGACGCGGCGATTGAAGCCAACATGTACAGGATCTCCGACCTGATGGAGCTTGGCGATTTCCGGGCGGTCCATGCCGAACTGGGAGGGTTCACAGAATCGATCGAGCGAATCCGCAACCCGTTTCTCAGCTATGTCCACGCCTGCCTGGTTACAAATCTCGACATCTTTGCGGGCCGTTTCGGCGAGGCCGAAAAACGCGCCGGCGACTCCTACGCCATGGGCGAAAAGCTTGACGGGCATGACCCCCTCGGCATGTTCGGTGTCCAGATGTTCACACTGTCACGCGAGCGGGGACGTCTGCGGGAACTGGAGCCCGCGGTGAGCGGCTTCGTAAACCAGGGCGACAATGCCCTGTGGCGGCCGGGGCTGGCGCTGATCTATGCCGATCTCGGACTCGCGGACAGGGCCAGGGAACAGTTCGAACTCGTGGCCGAGGCGGGGTTCGAATCCGTTCCACGAGATGCCATGTGGGCCGGGACACTCGCGTACCTCTCGGAGGTCTGCTGGTTTGTTGAAGATGAAGAACGCGCCGCCCAGCTCTACGAGTTGTTGCTCCCTTCCGCCATGCACAACGTCACGATCGGGGTGCCGCCGGTCAGCCTCGGGCCAGCCTCCCGGTACCTGGGCCTGCTGGCCGACACCATGGGCGACTGGGACGTGAGTGAACGCCACTTCGAAATCGCCATCGAAATGTGCACCACGATGGGGAGCGAACCGTTGATGGCCCGGACCCAGCTCGACTTTGCCGACGCCCTGGCCCGTCGTGGCGATGACGCGGGACTGTCACACGCCGCGGTATTGCTTGAAGGCGCCACCACGACGGCCGACGAACTTGGCATGCAGGCCATCTTCGAACACGCCCTGGCGCTGAAAGACCGGCTGGTCAACCGGGGTAACAGGGAAAAGCATCCGGACGGCCTGTCACCGCGCGAAGTCGAGGTGCTGAGCCTGATCGCCGCAGGCCACGGCAACCGCGATATCGCTGAGCGGCTCTATATCGCCCCGAATACCGTAGCCAATCACGTCAAGAGCATCTTCAGCAAGACAGGTTCTGCGAACCGGGCGGAAGCTGCCGCATATGCCGTGCGCAACCAGCTGGAGCGAGAGGGAACGAAAGATGGGTACTTACCGGCAAATTAGCCATCGCAAATTTGAGAAATAGCTATTTTGGGGGATACTCCCGCAGCCGTTCATGGTGTCAATTGTCCTCAGGCGTCACGACAGGGCTACCTGCCGCTGGCGGGGACGGGCCGGCCAGACCCGTCGACGATGTTTCATCGACCGGGAGTGATCAGCAGGCGGACTACCTCTCCCCCTCAGACGCGCTACTGTTCCGGACTACAGCCGGAGCGGGTCACTCCCGGCGATGTAACAACACAAATACGAAAGCAAAATGTCCGAATGGCGAGGGTGCGGCGGATACAGCGCCCCGCGGGAAAGGAACCGGTAATGCCACTATTCTTGATCGAACGAAACTTTGCCGAGCAGCTCGAAGTCACCCCGGAGGTTGCCGGTGCTGTGATAAGCGCCAACGACGAATCTGGCGTTCAGTGGCTGTATTCATTCCTCACTGCCAACAAGAAGAAGACCTACTGCCTCTACGAGGCGGTCGACGGTGATGCGATCAGGGAAGCTGCCCGACGCGCCGGCATACCTGCCGATGTCGTTGTCGAAGTGGCCGAACTGAAGCCATAAAACTGCTGCCAGTTGGCGGTGGCCCGTTGCCGGGTCCCGCCACTGGCCCAACCTGCAATCACCAGTCCTGAAATCCTCTGGGTCGAGCGCATCGATAGCGGCGTCTGGCCTTTGTTCTGGCTGCACGCGTCCCGGAACCTGCCACTCGCCCTCACGAGCATTTTGTGAATCCCTGGAAGGCCGAAAATGACACAGACAAAAAAACGCTTCCGAACGCCTTTTCACTGGGGTCTCTACGACCTCGAAGTGGAAAGTGACCGGGTTATCGGCGTGAAGCCCGTTGCCGACGACCCCGATCCGTCTGCTATCGGCCTGTCAGTTCCTTCGGCGGTCCACCATCAGACTCGCATCACACAGCCCATGGTCCGCAAGGGCTGGCTGGAGCGGGGCTCGTCGAATTCGACCGGGCAGAGAGGACACGAACCGTTCGTCCCGGTGAGTTGGGAGGTTGCCATCGGCCTGGTGGCGGACGAGCTCCAGCGGGTGCGGGACACCTACGGAAATGAAGCCATTTACGGTGGCTCTTACGGCTGGAGTTCGGCGGGTCAGTTCCACCAGCCCCAGAACCACTTGAAGCGCCTGCTGAACAGCTTCGGCGGTCACGTGGGGGCCATCAACAGCTACAGCTCGGGTGCGATGTCGGTCATTGTCCCGCATATTTTCGGTATTGCAGGCCAGGTGTTCGCCCACCGCGGTCCTTCCTGGCCGGTGATCGCGGAATCGACCAACCTCGTCGTGATGTTCGGTGGAATGCCGCTGAAGAACGCACAGGTGGTTAACGGTGGAATATCGAAGCACTCGACCCGCGACTGGATGCAGCACTGCCGGGAGAGCGGCGTCGACTTTGTCAACATCAGCCCGCTCAGGGAGGACGCCGGTGATTTTCTCGAAGCCGAGTGGCTCTCCCCGGTCCCGAGCACCGATGTTGCGCTAATGCTGGGCCTCGCCCACACGCTGTTGGCGGAAGACCTCTACGACACCGGGTTCGTCGAGACGCATTGCGTTGGATTTGAAAAGTTCCTGCCCTACCTGGTAGGCGAGACTGACGGCCAGCCAAAGAGCGCTGAATGGGCAGCTACTATTTGCGGTATTCCAGCCGAGACTACCCGGGCGCTGGCACGGCGCATGGCAGGCGGCAGGACGTTCATAAACGTCGCATATGCGCTGCAGCGGGCCGATCACGGTGAACAGCCGATCTGGATGGCAGCGGTGCTGGCAGCAATGCTGGGGCAGATCGGCGCGCCCGGCGGAGGCATCGGGTATGGCTACGGCGCTTTCGGCGAGGTCGGCAATCCCGTTAAGCCGACCATGGGCCTTTCGCTGGACCGGGGTGAAAACCCCGTCAGCGCATTCATCCCCGTGGCGAGGATCGCCGACATGCTGCTCGACCCGGGCGGGACGGTCGAGTACAACGGGCAAACACTTACCTACCCCGATATCAAGTTGATCTACTGGGCCGGCGGGAACCCGTTTCACCACCACCAGGACCTGAACCGCTTCGTCGACGCCTGGCAGCGGCCGGAAACCATCGTGGTGCATGAGCCGTGGTGGACGTCGACCGCGCGGCACGCCGACATCGTGCTGCCTGCGACGACGTCCGTTGAGCGCAACGATGTGGGGTCCTCGACGTACGACCCGGTGATGTTCGCGATGAAACGGGCGATACCGCCGGTCGGCGAGGCCCAGAGCGACTACGACATTGTTGCGGCGATCGCGGAACGGCTCGGAATCAGCGAAGAGGTGACCGAGGGCCGCAGCGAGATGGAGTGGATCGAACACCTTTACGGCGAATTCAGGGAACGGGTCTCCACCGACGGAATCGACATCCCGCCCTTCGAACAGTTCTGGGAGGAAGGTCGGATCGATTTCCCCACCGAGGGCATCCAACCCGACAGTATGGCATCGTTCAGGGACGATCCCGAGGCCAACCCGCTGGCAACACCTACTGGCAAGATCGAGATTTTCTCGGAGACCATCGATGGCTTCGGCTACGACGACTGCCCCGGTCATCCCACGTGGTTCGAGCCGGTCGAGTGGCTGGGCTCAGAGTCGGCTGAAGAGTATCCATTGCACCT
>JASLNQ010000110.1 GCA_030745955.1 Dehalococcoidia bacterium
CGCGGAAGCCCACGCTTTGAGAACGGGCAGCTTGTCATCGACGCCCTGCCGCACCTCAAGGTTCAGCTTCTTACACCGGGCACCGACGACCGGGTTTGCCTCGGTGCTGATGACCACCATGGGGTATCCGGCCTTGCGCAACATGGAAACTCCCATACCGTCGGACCGGTCGCACACCACCGCCTCTTCGCCGTTTTGCATCACGTAAACGCGGTTATCGGTGAATACACCGTCGAAATCGAAAGCGATACCTTCGGTCCTGCTCAGTTGTTCGGCGTGAGATGGCAAAGTCATTACCCGGGTTCTGTGGCGAGCGGAGTGGTAAGGCCCTAATGCGGCAATCGAACTTCGAGTTTGCCACATCCGCAATTATCCCGCTCGAATCCGGTTCGCGCAGCCCGGGACCTGCGTCTGCGCGGGCAGAGGTATCTGGCTCTCGCCGTCGATCTCATATTCTCGTCCGTTTGAAAATCTCGGCGACCGGTGTGTACGAATATCCCAGCTCCTGCGCCGCAGAACTCCCATCGTGAACCGATCCCGTGCGCACAGCCTCGACCGATACCGGCGGCGTCCAGCGGGTGACCTTCCTGCCCCACCACGCCAGCTGTAGCGGTACCACCACGGCCCACGCAGGAATCGAAAACCGGGGTGGTCGAACGCCCGCGCTCTTTGATACGGCAGCCACAAACTCTCCCGTCGACACCGCAGGACCGGCCACCGTGTAGATCGTTCCAGAAACACCCAATGCTGCGGCCTTTATCAACGCGGTCGCCAGGTCGCCCGTCCAGACCGGGCTGATCATCCGTGAAGGTGCCGGAAGCACTCTCAGCGAACCGGCCAGCAAGCGGTCGACAATCAGTCCTGCCCTGCCCGCTTCGTCCCCGAACACAGTCCCCGGCCTGGCGACCACCGCGTCCAGCCCGTTGCCCGCCGCACTCAGCACAAGCTCCTCCGCCTGCGACTTCGTCGATGCGTATGCATCCCGCAACACACCCTG
The DNA here is from genome assembly GCA_030745955.1 of Dehalococcoidia bacterium. The sequence continues at coordinate 998 of JASLNQ010000110.1, forward strand.
CCGAAAGCTTTCCACATTCACGGTCGAAACATGGACCAGTCGCGCACCAACCTCGCGGGTCACCCCGATCACGTTCTCAGTCCCGCCGACATTCACTCGCTCGAAGCCCTCGTACGTCGAGGCCGAACCGTGCACCGCCGCGGCCAGGTGGAAGATCGCATCGACGCCCTTCACCGCATCCCCCAGTGCCGTTGAATCGAGTATGTCGCCCGCAACGTGGTCCACGCCCTGGGAAAGACCGAAGTTGCCGGCAGTCCGGGAATACGCAGTCACCCGAACGCCCATCTCGGCCAGCCTGTTGCACAGGGGAACGCCAACAATGCCGGTGGCACCTGTGACAAGTGCGTGCTTGAAGCGCACGGGGGGGTCTGAAACCATAGAGTTAAGCTGGGTTATCGAACTCGGCCAATCTTGATTGAGAAGGTTAGCCCAGTTACCCGGGACAAGCGGTTTGGCAAAACGAACTTTCGATCTCGTAGTCAGTATCTTCGGCCTCATTGTATTTTCGCCACTCCTGCTGTTCGCTGCGATCATCGTTTTTCTCTCGCTCGGGTGGCCGGTCCTCTACTCGCCAACCCGCGCCGGCCGCAACGGCACGACGTTCACCCTGCGGAAGTTCCGCAGCATGAAGATCGCGACCGGACCGACCTCCCACCACTCAGGCGACGATGATCCCCGCGTCACATCCACCGGCAGGTTTATCCGGAAGGCAAAGCTCGACGAACTCCCACAGCTCTGGAACGTGGCAAAAGGAGAAATGAGCTTCGTGGGCCCCCGACCGGAAACCCCCGATTACACGAAGCTCTACACCGAGGAGCAAATGGCGATTCTCGAGTTGCGGCCCGGAATCACGGATTTCGCCTCGATCGAGTTCGCCGACCTTGGCTCGCTACTCGAAGGCGACGATCCCGACAGGCTTTATTTCGAGAAGGTCTGGGACCGTAAAATGGAACTCCGGATGAAGTACGTCCGGGAGCGGACGTTCTGGGTGGACCTGAAGCTGATTTTTCTCACGTTCACCGCCATTTTCAATCGGAAAAAGTAACTTGGCACCTGGTCGAAAACTCAGCGTGGCGATCGCGATGTCGTCCTTTTTCCCCGATGTGGGCGGTGCCCAGGTAACGGCCCACAACCTCGCCCGCTACCTCACCGGACAGGGCCACCGGGTCACCATGTTCGCGGCCTGGAGCAGCTGGCGAAAACTCGGTGCCCGTCGGGCCGAACTGGGCTATCGACTGCTCCCGCTCTTCCCGGGGCAGCAATCTCTGATGCCAAGGCTTGGCTGGCCCTACCAGTTCGTGCAGGACCGGTACTTTTCCTGGATGCAGCGAAAATTCAAGTTCGACGTGTGGCAGTCGTTCGGCACCTATCCGACCGCCGTCTCCGTCGGCCGGTTCACACTCCCCCGGGACATCCCCCACGTCCTGCGCACCGTCGGCTACGACATCCAGAAAGATCCTGACGTCGGCTACGGCTACCGCTTCGACCCCACCATCGAAAAGCTGATTCAGAACTGGGCACCCCGTGTCTCGAAGGCGATCGCGCTAAGCGAGTCCGTCAAGCCCGACCTGCGTGATGTCGGTGTCCGGGACTCCCAGATCGAAGTGATCCCCTGCGGGGTCGATCAACCCCGCTTCGAGTCTACGCAAGTCGATCGGGACGCCATCCGCAACAGACACGGAATCCCGCTCGACAGGTTCACCTACATCACCGTGGGGCGGAACCACCCGAAGAAGGGTTTCCCGGTGCTGCTCGACGCAATGGCCGAACTCAAGCAGGCAGGGACTCTGGACAACGTTCACGTGGTGTTTGTCGGCAATGCCATGTCGGAACTCCTCCCCCGCGCCACCGAGCTCGAGGTAGCCGGGCACATGACCGCGATCGAAGAGCTTGGCGTCGATCCGGACGACCGCGAATTCAGGGTCCCGAGCACGCCCCTCGTTGAGCTGTACAAGAGCGCCGACGCCTGCGTGTTCCCGTCGCTTATCGAGACCTTCGCCATGATCAACATCGAGGCGATGTCGGCCGGCATCCCGGTCATTTCGACCGATGCCCCGGGCTGCATCGAGACCATCGTCGACGGTGTAGACGGGCTGATTGCGAAGGCAGGCGACCCCACCGACCTTGCCCGTAAGATGGAACACCTGCAAAGTTCGGCAGATCTGCAGGCGAAGCTCAGCGCAGGCGGGCGGGAATCGGTGCGAAAATCTTTCAGTTGGGACGTTGTCGGCCGCCAGTTCGAAAACCTGTATTTTTCGCTGGTCGACCCGGTCAGCCCAACGCAGTAGGTCATGCAGGCGATCAAGGCTGTTCTCCCGTGAGTAAAATCGACCCCGGACTGCTGGAACAGCGACGCTGGGCGCTTGAGCCGCGCCGCTTTTCAAGCACGCAGATCCAGCTAACGTCGGTAACCGACCTCGGCGATTCGGTCGACTCGATCCTCGAAATCGGACCGGGTAGCGGCTACTTCTCATCGATTGCGAAGAGCCTCGGCTACGACATCAAGACTGCCGACATCAAGTCTGAAACGGATCCCGACTATCGCGGGGATTTTCGAGAGGTGGACATTCCCGAAAAGTTCGACCTGGTCGCGGCCTTCGAAATGCTGCAGCACCTCCCCTACCAGGAGCTGCCGGCGACCCTCGAAAAAATCGCCTCGCTATCGAACAGGTACGTCCTCATTTCGGTGCCGGCCCGCGTACACCGGCTCGAACTCACGGTGGAAATCCCGCGGGTGCTCACACCGAGACGGCTCGGCCTGGGCTGGCTGCAGGGCCCTCATACGCTATTGAAGACCTGGGAATGGCCACGCTCTGTGGGACCGTCGGAAGTCGACTGGGAGGGGCGCGAAGACTACTGGAACCCCCACTACTGGGAGATTGGGCGAAAAAACCACCCGCGATCGCGTTTCCTCGGCGATATCCAGGCGAGCGGACTCACCGTGCTCTGGTACAAATACAATCCCCGTCACACCCACCATCTGTTCGTCCTCGCCGAAAAGTCAGAGCGCTGATAACAACGGCAGGCGCCAATCCCTCCGGCCCCCGGCGACTAACGCATGTTCCATTGACTTTATTTATCGGTTCGCCAGTCACGACACACCGCAATCTTGTAGCAATCGTCCTTCTGGCGGGTGTGTTGCGGATCGCATGGGTTGTGTACGCGCAAACAGTGCCGGGCTCCGATTTCGCCCAGTACGACCAGCTCGCATGGCGATTGGCCGAAGGCAAGGGATACGTCGACGAGCTTGGCGAACCGACGGCGTTCTATGCGATTGGATGGCCGTTCTTCCTGTCGATTGTCTACCGTGTGTTCGGACACTCCCTGGTCGCCGCAGGGGTGATCAACGCATTGATGGGCGTGGGCGCGGTGATACTCACTTACGCCATCGCCCGACATTTGCTGGACCGCCCGGTAGCGCTGATCTCTGCTGCACTCGTCGCCATCAACCCCACCCTGGTCCTGTACTCAAGCACCCACGGCACGGAATCGTTTTTTATACTTGAGATACTGCTCCTTACCTGGCTCATCCTCCGAGTCCTGGAAAGCCATCACGCCCTGGAGCTGGTACTGGTCGGGATTCTCACCGGTTTCGCCATCCTGACACGACCGGTCGGTCTGTGTGTGCCACTCGGCGGTGTCGTGGCTGTTTACACGTTCAACCGCCATAACTTCCGTCGTGACTTCCGGCGAAACACTGCGAAAGTCCTCGTTGTGATCGCAGTTTCCGCAGTGATCGTGACACCGTGGGTCGTGAGGAACGCGGTGGCAGTCGACGCAACCACGCTGCAGACCTCCGGGGGCGTGACCCTGTGGATCGGCAATAACCCACAGGCGACAGGCGGGCTCATGCCACCGCCGGCCATCCCCGGCCTCAACGCTATCGCAACCCCCGGTGCTGGCCCCGATGCAACCGAGGCCGAAGCCAACTCGGCCTACACATCGGCGGCGATCGACGCATTACTGACCAACCCGGCCCGCGCCGTCTCCCTGGTCCCCCGCAAGCTGTTCGAACTCTGGGGCGGACACCGCCATGCTGTAACGCACAGCACAAGGAAGTCCGACCGCACCATCCCCGGCGTCGTCCTGAACATCCTCCCTATCCTCACGCAGGCATACCTGGTCCTGCTGCTGCTGCTGGTCGTGGCCGCCTACGGGATGAAGCGCTCACGAAATCACTGGGTGATCGGTCCCGGCATCGCGCTGACTGCAATCTTCGTTTTCTGGAACGCTTTTCACATGATCAGCTTTGGTTCCGGGCGATATCATGTGCCGATGGAACCGTTTCTTGCCATCATGGCGGCGAGCGCGATATCTGCCGTGGTGCTGGCAAATGGCCGGTCGACTCGTGTGGGGAGAGCCGGCGAACGTCTGTTGTCGGGTCTCAAGCGCGGTTGAAATGAGTCCTCATCCCGACCGGAGTAGAGGGAGCGGGGTTGCTGGAAACCACCCTGGCTCCAGTTATAACGGCTATTCCTGGTCGGCCGGGATTGCTGTGATATTCGATTCGCCACCCGCGGCGCTGAAAGAATCCTGTTGATAAGAAAACTGTTGATGGTTTACCGGTACCTCGGTCTTTTCGGACTGGTCACCGCCGTCTACTTTGCCATCGTTACCGCGGTGGCGAGGGCGCTGGGCGTGAAGACACTCAAGCGGCGCGTCTTCAACTACCGGCTGTACCTCGATACGGGTGACAGGGGCCTGTCGCGGACTCTCTTCCTGTTCGGGAAGCGCGAGATCGACCACTACAAGATGCTGCAGGGCGTCCTGGAACCGGGAATGCAGATCCTCGATATCGGGGCGAACATCGGCTACTACGCCATGATGGAATCGCTCGTGATCGGCCCCGACGGACGGGTGACGGCGATTGAGCCCATGCTGCCGAATATCGAGATGCTCAAACGGAACATCGAGCTCAACGGCGCCACCAACATCGATGTCGTCCACGGTGCAGTCAGCGCCTCTACAGGCACCGGGCAGATGTACATGTCGTCCCACTCCAACCTCCACACGTTCCACCGTGACGGGTCCGCATCAGCCTACCTCGAATCGACTCCGGTCGATGTGCCTACGATGACGTTGCGCGACGCCGCCGCCCGCGCCGGCAACTGCGTCGACCTGGTGCGTATGGACGTCGAGGGTCACGAGGTGGAGATACTCGGGCAACTCGTAGACCTCGCCGGTGAAGGCGTGATCGCCCCGCGTGTGATCTTTGAAACCCACCTCAGCCGGTACACCAGGGAAAACGACTTCGTCCCGGTGCTGAACGGGCTGTTTTCACTCGGCTATACGGTGCGCAGCGCGGCATCTTCGAGCGAATCGGGAACAAACCGCCTGCAGGCCCTAGGCTACGCGGGCAGCGAGCCGTTTTACAGCGATTTCGGGACCCGCTCGATCTTCAGCGACATAGGCAACGAGCACGCTGTCGACCTCATCTGCCGCACCGGTGGTCTGCGGACTGTCATGCTGGAGAAACAAGGATGAACCCGGAGGGCCGCATGAAGGTCCTGGTACTCGGTGACGAGCCGAGAGTTGCCGCGCGGGACGAATCCGGGTCGTGCACCGTGGTCCTGTACGGCAGTCCGGCCATCGGCAGCAGGACAGCTTTCGATTCAGGGGAACTGGATCAGTTTGCGAGCAATCCTGTACAGGCCGTGCGCCAGCTTGACGGCGAGTTCGGAGTGTTTATCGAAACCGCCGACCGGATCGTCATCGCCAGCGACCGTTTCGCTTCGCACCCGGTTTTTTACCTCGTCGAGGACAGCAACCTCGTCATTTCGTTCTCCTACAGCAAGATCTGGCGCTGGCTCTCCGATAACAATCTACTGAAAGTCGACCCGCTGGCCTTTTACGAGTTCCTGCACTTTCAGCGTCTTTTCGGGACCACGACATTCGACCAGTCCTCCAGCACGCTGCCCCCGGCCACCGTTCTCACGTTCGACAAGGCCACCGGGGAGTTGAAGCTGGAACGGTACTGGAGTCCCGATTTCAGCAAACGTCATGACGGTCGAAAGGCGATAGCACGCGACCTCGCTGACGCGGTCCAATCATCGGTTGCTCAAAAGACCGCCGATGCCACGAACGTTTCCCTGCTGCTAAGCGGGGGGATGGACTCACGTGTGATCCTCGGCGGGTTCGGCAACGACAATCTGCCGCTGTGCCTCACCGTCGGCGACTCTGAAAACAACGAAGTTGACGTTGCCCGCTCGTTAGCCGGGCTCGTGGGCGCAAAACACGCCTTCGTGCCGCGCACACCGACCCACTACGCCAACATCCTCCCCGAGTCGACCGCGACTGGCGGCGGG
>JASLNQ010000111.1 GCA_030745955.1 Dehalococcoidia bacterium
GGGGCAAACTGTTTTTCCTCGCCGGTGCGTGTGGCGTCGCCGGGTCGACGCTGCTGCTTTTCGTCCACTCGATCGAGCCGGTACTGTTCATTGGCGTCCTGATAGGCATCACTATCGGGCTTTTCCTGACCTTAACGTGGACGGTGGCCAACGACCTGGTAAGTCGTGCATCGGCCGCAAGGGATCTCGGTTACACCAGCGTAGCCACGTTGACCGGGGCAGCCATTGCGCGGTTCGCAGGGGTCGGGATCGACGAACTGAATAGCATGGACGACAATCTCGGTTACAAGGCGATTCTCGTATCGGTCGCCCTTGCGTTCGCGCTTTCGGCGGTCCTGCTTGCGAAGGTCGCCATCGATGCGAGTGCGACGGGCAGGGCGCCCCGTGGGGGTCCGTACGGGCGGGCGGGCGCTCCAGACTGACCAAACTGCGCTGCTGTGGTCGAGCCAGCCAGCCGGTCAACCCACCAGCCAGTGCCCTCATCGCCGATATACTGGCTGTCTCGAAACGTATGTAACCACAGGCCGTGACGGCATCCGGCAACATGCCCGTGCCGATAACGGCCCTGACCGTATTGGACCCTCTCCAGATGGACGTCTTTCTCGCCAGCCCAAGGGGTTTTTGCGCCGGGGTCGACCTCGCCGTCGACATCGTCGAACTGGCTATCAAGCGATACGGACTCCCGGTTTATGTAAAGCACCAGATCGTCCATAACCCGAAGGTCGTCGCCGATGTCGAATCGAAGGGTGCGATCACGGTCGAGAAAGTTGAGGAAGTGCCCGAGGGTGCCGTCGTCGTCTTCTCGGCCCACGGTTCACCGCCCGCCGACTATCGGATCGCGGTGGCGCGCAATCTGAAGGTGCTCGATGCCACGTGCCCGCTCGTCACGCGGGTTCACAACGAGGCGAAGAAATACTCAAGGGAAGGGAAAAAGATCGTGCTTGTCGGTCACGTGGGTCACCAAGAAGTGATCGGCACGACCGGACAGACCGATATGGAGCTGGTCGACGAACGGCAGGAGTGGAGTTTGCCGGATTGGGGTAAGGACACAGAAGTAGCCGTGCTTACGCAGACCACACTTTCGACAGGCGACACGGCCGCACAGGTGGAGAAGATCAGGAAACTTCACCCGAACGCCATCGTGCGGAACGACATCTGCTACGCGACGACAAACCGGCAGGTCGCAGCAATCAAACTGGCTGAAATGACCGAGCTTGTTCTCGTGATCGGTGCCCAGAACAGTTCAAACTGCAATCAGCTGAAGTCTGTGGCGATCAACCGGGGCGTGCCGGCGTACCTGATCAACGGACCTGAAGAGCTCGACTGTTCCTGGCTGAATGGCGTGAAGAAAGTTGGGATTACATCTGGCGCCTCGACGCCGGAGGAGCAGGTCGGGGCCGTAATCGAGGCGATCAGCCCTGAAAACGTTTTCAAAGTGGGATCAGCCGAGGAGAACACCACGTTCGCCATGCCACGCAGCTTGAGAGACCTCGTTGGTGAGGCCGATCGCAACGGCAAGGAAGAGTTCAGTCCCCATGAAGATAACTAGCGTCGAATGCCTGGTGCTCGATGAAGAGTACCCGTACGTCGTCCTGCACACAGACGAGGGGATCACCGGGTTCGGCGAGTGCTTCCGGCGTGCGCCCTATGTGTCGAAGGTCACCGTGGAGACGGTGTTCGCGCCCCTGGTGGTCGGGAGGTCGCCGTTCGATTCGGAAGAAATCTGGGACAACATGCTCAAGGCCGGGGCGGTGGCAGGCCCGATCGGTGCCCTGCTCACCGCGGCTGCGGGGGTTGACCTGGCCCTCTGGGACCTCAAGGGCAAGGCGCTGGAAACACCTGTCTATAACCTGATCGGTGGCAAACGCCGGGACAGGGTCAAGGTGTATGCCAGTTCGCTGGCACGCGACCTGTCGCCGGCTGACGAGGCAAGGCGGGTGGCACTGTTCCGCGACCAGGGGTATTCGGCCTACAAGATGCATTCGGCCGTGCCGGGCAAGATCGACGACCCTGCCGACCTGACCGTTGAAACAGTGAAGGCGATCCGCAAAGAAGTCGGCTACGACACCGATGTGCTGGTCGACGTGAATGGGGCCTACTCAGTGCACCATGCCATCGAGATCGGTCGGCAATTACAGGACCTGGGCGTCTTTCATTTTGAGGAGCCCGTGCATGTGCGCAACCTCGAGGGGCTTGCCGCCGTCGCCGACGCCCTCGATATGCCGGTCGCTTCGGGCGAGAACGCCTTTACCCGGTGGGACCACCTGAAGCTCATCAGGGAGGGACGGCCCGACATCGTTCAACCCGATGTTGTGAAGGTCGGCGGGATCACTGAGTTCCTGCGGATCGAGGCGGTTCTGTCGGCCCACGGTGCGACTATGACCATCCACAACACCCAGCCTTACGGGTCGACTGCGGCGCACGCCCACCTGCTGGCACCAAGCGGGAATTTCCCCTACGCACAGGAGTACAACATCGAGGAGGTCGGAATACGCGACCGCGATTCGATCCTCGACACGCCGTACGAGGTCGAAGACGGGTACATCCGGGTGCCGGACGGGCCGGGGCTTGGACTCGACTACAACCTTGAGCGGATGCGGGGGCGCAGCAGCGAGAAGCCGGTGGAATCGGCCGATGTATGGGGCCACATGCAGTAGGTGGCGTTGGATGTATTCGTAATCCCCAGCACACGATTTCCCGACCGGAGCGGAGGGATCTCATCGGCTAGCGGCAATCGATCCAGGTGTAGGCGTCCGTAACATAAGTTGACAGCTACCCCCGGCGTGCCTGCCATCCTTCGAGAGCCTCAGGATAGCGTTTGGATGGAGTGCGGCGCTCAGGGAGTGGGAGCGGGCAGGTTTGGATATTCCCCGTGAGGTCCCTCCGCTCCGGTCGGGAAATCCGGTTGGTGACATGTTGGTGGGTGATGTGGGAGTCGGTATCTTCCAAAGTGCTGCTGGAAATCCCAGGTACGAACGTATTGGTGCACTCCTGAAATACTCACAATGCCATCCGACACTCAACACAACACAAAATGCCACTTGATTTCCTAGACGGCATCTGAGGTTCTCGAAGGAGGGCATCTGGATCGTGTGGCTACGAACCAATGGGCGCCGTTAACCACTCGATCCAGCGGCCATGGGCCTCGCAATTCGCCAGGACCAATGGTTCGTGTTTTCTGCCATTCCCATATTCAGTAATCGTCAGACCTGAGTGGCCTTCCTTCGTGCCTTCGAATGCCAGGCGCGTTACCGGCCCGGCCAGGGAAGCCCGGGAGAGAATTTCGTCGAGTCGAGATCGTGATTCCGAAGAAAACTGGTTCGGCGTGTGACTGTGATAGATGTTGGCCGGCTGCCCACGAGCCAGGTTTCCGAGGACCTTGGGCAGCAGGTCCAGCGCATCACCGGCCAGCACTTGCGGCGGTTTCGATTTTGCGATCTCCAACGCTGCATCAAAGAGATCCCGGTTATCGCTGTGCTCGGGGTGTATCAGGGCCCTGAGCCACGATATTGCGTCATTATCTTCGACGCGGGCAGGTTCAAGCTCGATCCCGATGCTGCCGGTCACTTTTGGCAGACGGCGCCCGGGTGTGATCGGAGGCGTGCCGTGAATCATGGGCGCTATTCGGACTGGCGAGTCGGCATCACCGATTTCACAGTCCTTGCCGTAGGCATACGAAAACCTCTCCCATAGCAATGTGAGACCCGCGCTGGCACCGATCTCGATATGGACAAACGGTCGGTCGTCGAACAGTTCGGCGGCTTTCATTAACCCGAGTACAAGGACCGCAGCCCTTCGGACAACATTCGATTGAACCCGGCGTGAAGCCAGCAGTCGCTCGATCTCCGTTCTGTTCTCCAGTACGAACGACCTGAACAACCTGTACGAGCCAACTGGCCTTCCCGTACTGAAGCCGGTCGGATAGGTCGCAAGCAGTTCGGTACCTGATCCACGATCCAGCAAGAACCTCACGGCTGCGAAAAACAGATTCGGAGTTGGCTGACCCCGTGCTGCGGCCATGACGATCGACAGCAGGTCAGGATCGCGGGCAATCTCGCCCGACAGGTAGGCGTAATGCGGTGAAATCTCGATGATTTCAACTTCCGCAAACCGCCGGAATATATGTGCCTGTTCGTCGATTTGTACGTCCATTAAAGGTGAAATTCTGGCGGCCTTTTCAACGAACCGCTACTCCCGCTCGGTCCGTGGGAATCCCGTCAGCAGGCCCGGCCATTTGAAGACTGACAACACGGCGGCGGCGAGTCCACCGATTGCGAAGCCGGTGATTGCTGCCTGGACCCCGTACAACTCGATCAACCAGCCGCCAATGACGAGTCCCATGGGAAGGCCGTAGACCGCAAGCATCCGCACGCCCATCACCCTACCCCGCATTTCGAACGTAGTAAATGTCATCAGCACGACCGACATCGAGATCATGCAGAAGCTGATCGATGCCCCGATCAGGGCCAGTAACGGCAAGCCCAGTGCATTCGAATCGGTCGCGGCGAAGAGGATCAACAGCACGTACCAGCCGATCATCGTCAGCATCATGAAACGTTCAGGGCGCCGTGACTTGACGACAGCAGCCATTATGAGTGACCCAACCAGCGCCCCGACTGCGAACGTGGCTACCATCCGGGCGAGACCGTTTTCGTCCCCGCCGTACACGTCGCGGGCCACAACTGGCAGCAATCCGTTGGTTAACGGGAATGCAGTCAGGTTCACGAGAAATGCCATGAACATGATCGGCTGAATGACCGGTGATTCGATCATGTACTTCGCACCCTGCTTCAATTCGGCGAGAGGGTTCACATAATCGGTCGGCCTGTTCGGCTTGATCGAACTGATTCCAATACCCAGCAGAACGCTGGCTGCGTAGAAGAAAGTCACCCCGAGGTACGCCCAGCCAAGGCCCAGCTGTGAAAGCAGCGTTGCGCCGAGCAGGGCACCGACGATCCGGGCGGAGTCCTGCGTGGTCCGCGCGAGGCCCGAGGCGTTCATCAGGATGTGCGGTGGAACGGTGTCGGCAATCAGGGATTGGCGCAGCACGTTGTCGGCGGACCTGAAAAATCCGCTGACACCGGCAATAACGAATACGTGCCACGGCTGAATGACGTTGAACGCGGCAAGCAGCAACAGGGCCACCGCGGAGAGACCCGCTCCCGACCGCAGCACGATGAGCATGACCTTTCGGCTCATCCTGTCGGCAATTACACCGACCAACGGGGCCGTTAGCGTGCCGGAAAACCGGAGCGCCCCGAGTAATCCGACCAGGAACGGCGAATTGGTGGCGACGAGGATGTACCAGCCCAGGATCAGGGTTTCCATTTCCGATCCCCAGGTGGTCATGGCATCGGCCGCCCACTGGAACCTGAAACTCCTTATCCGAAACGCCGCAAAGGGCGTGACCCGCAGCCGGGACCGGCGTGCGACCGTGGTCGTCGGATCAGAAGGTGCAAGTGGGATCGAAGATAACGGGACCGCACCTGAATCCAAATCTGAACCGCGGGTACCGGACGCCTGTCCGCTCGAATTTCCCGATCCGTCAGCTACCATCGACCTGTGAAATTTCCCCTGCTGCTCGTCCTGTTGTCCGCCGCGATCATCGTTTCTGCGTGCCAGTCTGCGCCTCGCAGCTACCCCGCGCCAGCATTCATCGCGGGTGGAGACTGTGAAGACCGGGAGCACGATGTGCTGCCCGTGGCATCGCTTACGATCGCGGGACCGGCCGGCACGCCCGGCAACATCGACATCACTCTACAGGTCGAGATCGCCGACGAACCGAGCGAGCGGGCGCAGGGACTGATGTGCCGGGAATCGGTCTCGCCGGGCACCGGGATGCTGTTTACATACGAGTCGGACCGCTCAAGCGGGTTCTGGATGTTCAACACATACACACCGATCGACATCCTGTATCTCGATCAATTGGGCGGCGTGGTCGATAAAATCACGATGTCACCCTGCCCCAGGGGCCAGGAAACGGATGGTGAGTGGTGGGACAGGTGCCTGGCCGAATCGAGCAGGTACGTCCCCTCGGGACCCTGGCGGACCGTGCTTGAGCTTCCTGCCGGTTGGCTCGAGGAACAGGGACTCCGAAATCCGGTGGGCACCGGTGTGACTGTTTCGTGGGATGCTCCCGACGAACAGGCCTGATTTTTGGACGCCGATTAGCTGGCAGCAGAAAGGAACCACACGCACGTTGGCATCGACAAAGCAGAGGGCCGTGCTCGCCGTGATCGACGGCCTCGGGTTCAACCGTGTGCGTGGCCGGCAAGTGGTGAAGACGGCCTGGGAGCGGCTGGCTGCCGGGGACCGCGATCAACTCGGCCTGGCGTCTGAACGCACGGGACGCGAGCCAGGCTGGGCCAAAAACCTGCTTTACCCGGTCTACGTTGAATCGCTGGAAGCCAATACCCCAACGGAGCAGGCCCTGGCATGGATCGGCGATCTTGAGTCGGGGCGCGATTACCTTGGCGCGGACCTCTGCGAGCGGGTCGACGCCCTGGTCGAGTCGGTCGCCGACGAGTACCGCTACGTCCCGTGGGCCTCGGGTGCCAGGAACCTGTGGGGGTTGCGGAACGAAAACTTCAGCATCCCAACCAGTGCAGCGGGGGTCTGGGCCGGTTTCGAGGACCTCGATCCGGTCGTGCAGGGAAATTCCGAGACTGGCCACCAGCAGATCGGCAACGTGCGCCTCGCCACGCAGCTCCCGCTCCAGATCACGCAGGCGATCGACACCGGCGAGTTTTTCGAGAACCCGGCGCTGAACGGCGTCATTTCCCGATCGAAGGAAAACGGTGCGACGCTGAATTTCTGCGTCCTGTTATCGGGCGTCGGTGGGGACGACGGGCGGGTGCACAGCGCCTGGAACCACCTCGAGGCGTTTTGCGAACTGGTCTTCAAGCGCCATGGGATTCCACCCGGGAAAGTACAGCTGCAGGCGATCCTCGATGGGCGCGATTCGGCGGTCGACTCCTCGATAGTGGCGCGTGAGGGCTCTGGCGACTTCCTTCGACAGCTGCGGCAGCTTTTACGCACGTATGACGCCGAGGAGTCGCTGGCATGGGTGGTCGGACGGTCGACCGCAATGGACCGCGATTACCGGGAAACGTCGGCAAAGTCCGATTTTGACCACCTCACCGGGGCGATAGGCGAACCGGTCGGGGATCTTGAGGGCGCCCGGGCCGTCATCGCAGGGGTCCATGCCGGGGGCAGGACCGACCAGGACATACCCCCCATCTCGATCCTGCGGTCAGACGGGTCGATGCCCGCTATCTCGGCCGGCGAT
>JASLNQ010000112.1 GCA_030745955.1 Dehalococcoidia bacterium
GGAGGGAGTTAGAGGGTGGGTGGCGTCGTCGGGCTACGTTGGGTGTGTTCTGGGTGAGTTAGTGGCGTCGCCGGGGTCGTTTCAGGCTGACTGTTTCAACCCACACCCGTGCCCAGGGGGCACCCGTCTCCTTCCCAGGGAGAGGGGACAGCCGCCCACACGCCCGGGAGTTAGATGAACTGAGGAGAGCTAGATGGAAACAAAGGTTGTGTCATTCACGCGTCGGGTTGCTATCGCGGGTGAACGGGCCCGCATATCGCGCCAGACCTTGCATCCAAGGAGCGTGGTCCTGCGGGCCTGTGCCAGTAATCGGGGTCGCGTTTTTGTCGGTGACGAGATGGTTACCAGAGGAGATCCCGGGCTAAACCCGGGTCGGGCGCTGGGCATGCGAGGTTATCCGCGTGTCGACCTGACGAAAGTGTTTGTAGATGGCGAGTTCGCCGGAGATGGAGTTGAAGTGACAATTTTGGAATCGCGAGCAAGGGTCAATCAACAGTGAGTTTGCCAATTGGATCAATAACCGTCGTGTCACCGGGCACTGCCGTGGCTGCCGCGACATCGGGCAACGCAATTTCCGCAGTGAGTTTCCGGGCCCGTGCCGACAACACCGGTGCGGTGTATGTCGGCGACAGCGGGGTGAGCAGCTCGAACGGGTATCGGCTGGAGCCCGGCGATGAGCTGACGCTGTCGTTCCGGGAGATGATCGACCTCAGGAGGTTCTACGTCGATGCCGATACGGCCAGCGACGCGGTTGACTTTGCGGGAGTGGCAGCTTGAACAAACCAGATGCGCAGCTCCGGAGGAATCCGCGGATCGTACCGCCCGACCTCCAGCTCAGGTTCGGATATTCACCAAGCGGTGGAATCGAGTACGACAGCGCGGCTGACACCCTGGGCTTTTACCAGGGCGGGACAGAGCGGGTCGATATCAGTTCGCTGGGTCTTGCCGTCCGAAATGGCGACGGGCTGGTCGTCGGTCACACGGCGCAGGTTACCGGTGATGGAGCGTTATCCGAATTTCAAATGCTCGGAACGGGTACGGTAGATTCCAGGGCTATTTTCGGACGATGGTCTGCCGATGAAAATCCTGGCGGTCTGATCTTCCTCAAGAGTCGTGATCCCGTCATCGCAGACGGGACATTCGCCATCGTCAACGATGGCGATGGGGTCGGCATCCTGCGGTTTGCCGTCGATGATGGCACCGATTACAACAGCATCGTGGCCGATTTCCTGGTCCAGGTAGACGGTACACCTGGTGCAAACGACTCACCCGGGCGGATCGTTTTCCGCACGACTGCCGATGGCTCCAGCGATGTCACGGAAGCACTGCGCATCGATTCGTCGCAGAACGTCCAGATGCGTAACGAGTCCTACCTGTGGATCGGCCTGGACTCAGCGGCTACGGGGTTCGTGGATGCGACTTTAGTGACAGGTTTGGTGATCAACCAGGAGGCTGAGGACGGAAACATCATCGTCTTGAAATCCAGCGACATTACCCAGCCAGCCACGGGCATTCAGGAAGCAGACACCTACGCTCGATTTTCAAAGATCTCCGGTACAGATGGTGGTCTGAGAGTAGTGGGGGCGACTGACGCTGACGGTAGCCGTGCACTACTCATGGAAGCCTACTCTGGCGATGCGACCCCCGACGCTACGAACACCAATGCCAGCACGGCAATCGTAGAAACCAATGCGTTCATCACGGACGGTGGAACGTCTATTCAGGCCGCAGCCACAGCCGACAACATCTTCGCTGTGAGGAACGCAGGAACCACAGTCTTGCTTGTTGAAGGCGACGGTGATCAACATGTGACCACAGTGGACGCCACCAACAGCGACTCTGTAGCAGCAACCGCCCTGGATTATTGGGACGACGCTGGCCTCGTTCGCACGTTGACCGCCCTCACCCAGAAAGACCTCATTAAAAACAAGTGGGACGAGACACTCCGCTACAACGAACAGTCGCTTATCGACGCAGGGATAATCGGCGAGGCCGGTCTTGCGAACGGTGCACTGATGAACCAGAGTCAGTTGCTTCGTTTGTACGGTGGTGCAATCTGGCAGGGTGCATCGGCCCACATGAGCCTCGTGGAGCGGGTAGACGAACTCGAAGGCCAACTGGCGCTCGCAAACAAGCAATTGGCCGCATTGACGGTATAGGAGGTCAAAATGCCTTTGGATTTTGGTTCAAATAAAACGATTGTGCCAGCGGTGAAGACGCGAAAAGTGGTCGCCACTCGAATCATCATCGATGTTCCGCATCACCGGTCTGCCGGGCCTGAGCAAGGCGGGTTGATTGACGATGCGAACGGTGTGGCACCTGGTGGGGTTGGCTACGTCGAGACGGTGGGTCCAGATGTGACATGGGTTGCACTCGATCCCGTGATGCCAGTCGGAGATTCCAGGTCGATCCGGGTCGAGTTTCTGGACGAAACCGGGCGCAGCTATGCCGCGCGAATCAACGTAAGTGAAGCGACCGTTGCAGGCATTGACGTCGCGGGTCTCGACTCTGCGCTCAAAGCGGCGGTGTATAACGACGTGTTCCCTGCAAAAGCGAAGTTGCCAACCGGCGGGCAGGTCGTTTAGGTGCCGGAGTCAGACGATTTGAACTACCTCGACCACCTGCGCCAGTTCTTCGATGTCGAAGTTGACGACGACGAGTTGAAGGCCCTGGCGGTCCATGCCCTTGCAAACGACATTCGAAGGCTCAAACCGGCGATTAGCCAGGCCGTCTGGGATTCGCGCCAGGGCAACGCGATCGGGACCGATAACCGGGCTAACAGGCTCCGCGAAGCACGTCAGTTGCAGGTCCTGTACACCTCAGCGCTGAGCGAATACAGGCAGATAACGAACACACAACCTCCGGCAGAAGCAGTCGCCGGTCATACCGAATCCAACGGGGGGCCAACGAACAGTGGCGACAGCGACAGCACCGGAGAGCGTCGATAACACATACCTGCCGATCGACGATCTGAAACAGCGGATGGGGATAACCGGTACAACAAACGACGGTGTCCTGTGGATGACGCTCCACGCAGCGAGCCGGGCGGTCGACCGGTACTGCAATCGGCATTTCTTTGTACTCGAACAGACCAGGCTGTTCGACGTTGACGATCCCGCGCAGGTAACGGTCCCCGACCTGGTTTCGGTTACGGAACTCCTCGAGGACCTCGATGGGGACCGCGTTTTTGAGACGACTCGGTCAGCAGCGGACTACGCCCTGTATCCACTGAATGCCTTGCCCGGCTCCGAGTCGGGACGACCATACGGTCGGATCAGGTCGGACCTCGGCGTTACGGCTACGGCATTTCCGCTGGGACGCAGCCGGTTGAGCATCGAGGGCCGGTGGGGCTACCGGTATCACCTGAAGGACACAGGATCCGTGATTTCATCCGGCGGAGGTATCAGTGCGTCCGTGACGGTCGTTCCGGTCGATGCCGTTACCGAGCTCCAGGCCGGGATGACGGTCGTGATCGGCGATGAGCAGATGTTCGTTCGGCTGGTGAGCGGGACCAACGTGACTGTCAAGCGCGGGTTAAACGGATCGGTCGCAACAACCCATGCCGACGCGTCGACGATTTCGTTCGTATCGACACCCGCAGAAGTCACAGAGGCGACGGCCCTGCTCGCCGCCCGGTACTGGAAGAGCAAGGATGCCACGTGGGGCGGCATGGCGGGAGTTTCCGGGTTCGGGTCGATCAGGGTGCGACCGGGCTTCGATGCGGAAGTCGAGCAGCTTGTCGGGCCGTTCCGGAAGTTGCCGGTTGGTGTGGGCGTCTGATGGACCTGGCTACTGCACACACCGAAATTACGGATGCGCTCGACACGATAACGGGGCTGTTCGTACACGACCATATGCCCGACCAGTTCAGTGAGTTCCCGGCCGTGGCTGTGCGGTTCAACGGTGCCAACTACACCGATGCAACGTTCTCGTTCAGCCTGCTGCTTGTTGCGGCTGGCTGGGACGTTGCCGAGACCGAGCTTTCATTGCACCCGTATCTGGATTCAGCCGGGACTTCATCGATGAAGCTGGCACTCGACACCCATGCGGGTTGCACCGTTGTTACTGCAGGGCCGATAAAGCGGCGGGAGATAGGCGGAGTGGAGCATTTCACGGCCGAGCTCGAGGTGGTTACCTGCGTTGCCTGAGTTATCTGGTGGGGGATCTGGCGACCAGCCGGTTCGAGAGGGTTCCAGGGTCTTGGGCGACCAGGTTGCGGCAGAAGACGCCTTTGTTCCGGAGTCAGCAACTCACTCAGGGATCTCGTCCGACCTGAGCGCCATCTGGAACGAGTTGATGAGCTTGAAGGAGCTTGTCGAGAACGAGCACAATCACAAGCTCAGGCGCATCGAGACCGACCTGCGCTGGACAATGATGCTCGTAGGCGCCCAGTTCGTAACGATAATCGGCTCCGCACTGGCGACGCTGGTGGGGGGGGTGAGCGTGCGCCATGTCACCGTTTCGCATTCCCCCTCAACCTAACCTTACTGAAGTGAAAAGGGACTCAGTCGAATTCAAACGTCTCTATGGCCGAAGGACGAATGTGGAACGGGTTTTCAATCTGCTCCAGTCGACCCGACGACTCAATACCCATCGGTTCAGTGGCTTGGATAAGATCAGGCTGCACAGTCTGCTTTCGGTAATTGTGATGCAGGCAAAATAACTCTCCAACCTCCGGGCAGGGAAACCGCTCAGGGAATGCGTCCGTAAAGTCGCTTAATCGACGGTCTTCTACCACCGCGACGCCCGCGAACCGTTCCGTGATTATGTTTGCTTTTGGGCGTGTTTCGGGAAATGTTTGAGTACGGCGTGATTTTGCATCATACATCACCAAATTCATCGTTCGGGTTCTTTCTGCAAGTTCACAGTTAATTCACATCTCCGAGTAAAATGAGTGGAAGGACATCGTGATCAGACGTAGAAACTTTGACATGATTGATATACCGTGGCATATTCTGCACACATCGCCATAGGGAGTGCGCGCACCTGCATCTGGGTGCCCACTTCGTTCATCCAACCCGGCAAACCGACTAACCTTTGAACTACAAGACCCACCAGTCTGAGGTATAGCAGGATGTTGAACACCCAA
Source organism: Dehalococcoidia bacterium (assembly GCA_030745955.1). The sequence goes on from JASLNQ010000112.1 coordinate 5,090, forward strand.
CAACTTGGGGCGTTGGATTCGTCTCAGCCCATTGACGACTGGGACGAGATTATTCCCCTTCTACTCGCCTACACGAATCATCAAGATATGCCGAGGATGTTTCGGAATTCGGTCGCGGCGATTTTACAGTCGCTCGAATCTGGTGCGATAAGTCAAGCCGAGGCAGACCAAACTCTGCGCCTGTTGGCGGAAGCTTATTTGAACATCATATTGTCCGAGCGTGGTCCCGCATGGTTGAGAAATAATCCGCACACGAGCGATCCGTTTCGTAGCAACCGTACGTGGTTAGGGCAATATATGAACGTAGGTATCAGAAGGATGGCTCATACATGAGCACTCCTGAAGACGAACTTCCAGTTCCTTCAGTGCCGGACTCTGAAACCGACGACGAGTCACTGGATCAAGCGACTTCAAATCCGGGGGATTCGGATATCCCCTCGACCGAAATACCCCCCCGAGGTACTGAAAAAACTACCTCCAGATATGGCCGTCCAGGTACAAAGCGTATTGGCAATGGGCAGCAGCACGTCTGGAAATCCTCTGATAAGCAAGCTTAGTCCGCAGCACATTGATGGACTGATTGCACTGTCAAGCAAAGAGTTAGATCGCACAGGCGATGATCGGTTGAGTTCGCGGCGATACTCGTTTGCACTCGCCGTGGTGATTCTAGCCATTGTTTTTGGTTTTGCGCTCACATTGGCCCTCAAAGACAAAGATGACATGCTCAGTGAGCTGCTGAAGATCGGCGGATTTGCAGCCGGTGGATTCCTCGGTGGTTATGGCGTCGGACGAGGCCGAGGCTAGAATCCCAACGAGGTAATTTCGTCAGCCTCCGCCCCCTTGAATTATGAACGGCCCTCTCCATCAAGGAGAGGGTTTGGGTGTGGGGGAATGTTGTTCTTAGCCACCGGCCGTTCGGCAATTGCCAGCACGCCCCCCGACAACTCGCTTCCCAAACGCTTACACTTCGCCATCGAAATTAGTTTTTGTTTCGGTGGCGTGGCTGTTTAAGGAGAGAAGCTTCGATGCGAATTGGGATCATGGGAGCCGGTGGGATCGGTGGAGTCGTTGGGGGCCTGCTGGCTGAGGGTGGCCACGACATCACGCTGATCGACCAGTGGCCGGAGCATATCGAGAAGATCAAGGCCGACGGCCTGGTTGTCGAGACCCGCGATGGCGAGCACCTGACCCACCCGAAGGCCATACACCTCCACGAACTGCAGCTCGAGACCGAGCCGTTCGACGCCGCCTTCATCGCCGTGAAGTCGTACGACACAGAGTGGGCGACCACCATGATGCTCAACTACGTCGATCCTGAAAACGGCCTATTCGTCGACTTCCAGAACGGTATCAATGACGAGCGCATGGCAGCAATCGCCGGTGTCGAGCGGTCGCTGGCCTGCATCATCACGATCAGCGGAGCGGTGTACGAGCCGGGCCGGGCCCTGCGGACTGACGCAAATTCGCCCGGATTCAAGATCGCCGAACACGATGGCGCCGACACCGCCCGGGCCAGGGAACTCGTCGAGATCATGAGCATTGTCGAGGTTTCCGAATTCAGCGACGACCTGTGGGGTGAACGCTGGTCGAAGCTGATGGTCAACTGCATGGCCAACGCGCTGTCGGGCGTGAGCGGCTATGGCACCGCCGAAGTGCGCTCCGTCGACGATGCGCGCAAACTCGGCATCCAGCTTGGCGCAGAGGTTGCAAGGGTCGCAAAAGCCCGCAGTGTGACCCTCCACCCGGTGCTCGGGCTCTCTCCCGACGATGTAATCGACGCCGCGGAGGGCCGCAATGTCGAAGAAGTGGAGGCGATGCTGCTTGATTCGGCACGCAAAGCCGGCCCCGGTGGTGTGCCGTCATTCGGGCAGGACGTTCGCAAGGGACGCCGGACTGAGATCGACTACCTGAATGGCTACGTGTCGGAGTTGGGCCGGGAGTCCGGAGTCCCGACGCCGTTCAACGACAGGATCGTCGAGATTGTTCACGATCTTGGGATCCACTTCAGGGGCGATCCGAAGAACATTCAGCCCCTCGTGGACATGCTGCCGTAGTGGGTGGTAGAAGAAGGGCGGGATTCAGCCCCCGGAGAATACGTGGGTAGCCGAGAGAATACGGACGAAAGATGA
>JASLNQ010000113.1 GCA_030745955.1 Dehalococcoidia bacterium
GCAACGCCAATCTGTACGTCATCCATGTAATCGGCATGGACATGATCCACGGATCGTTCAACGTCCTGCTGAACCTGTACTTGCTCGCGGTCGGTTATGACATCTCGTTCATCGGCACCCGCCTGATGGTCGGGTTCATTGCACGCGCCGCCACTGCCCTACCCGCAGGTCTGCTTTCCGACCGTATCGGCCGCAGGGCGTCGTTCATTATTGGCGATGGCGTTGGCGCGGTGATCGGCCTGATCGTGATCAACTCGACGAGCGAGGTCATGTTGCTGGCGACCCCGATATTCGCCTCGTTCTTCAGTAACATGCACCACACTGCCGAACCGGCTTTCATGGCCGAAAACAGCAAACCCGCCGAGCGTGTTCACCTGTTTGCCGTGGCTGGCAGCTTCCGCACGTTCTCGGCGATGATGGGTGCGCTGATAGCCGGTTCGGTACCAGCCTTCTTTACCGATGATGTTGGGTTGGTTGCCGCCTACCGCTACGCCGTTTACGGTGGGCTTGCACTGTGGTTCCTCTCGCTGATCCCTGCGCTGTTGCTCAGGTCTCACGAATCGGAGGAGCGGCCCGAGCTCCAGTTCAAATCACCCACGAGGCACGGTGCGGGCCGGTTCAGCGTTCGCCGGCTCTTCTCCGGCATAAGTCACCCGCGCCGCATCTTCTACTTCGTCCTTACCAGCGCCATTGTTTCTGCCGGGTTCGGTGTGATCGCCCCGATGTTCAACGTGGTGTTCCACTCGGACCACGGGCACATCCATGCGTCCGAAGGGCAGGTGGGAATCGTGTTCGCGTCGGCGGAAATGACCCTGGCGATCGCTACGATCTTCGTGCCGCTGCTCGCAGCCCGCATGCTGAAGGTCGACGCCATTGTGCTGACCAGGATCCTCTCGATTCCGTTCGTGCTGGCGATGGGGCTCCTTCCGCTGGTGCTTGGCGAGGGAATGCTGCTCCTGGTGCTTTCCGGTGCCGCCTATGTTGGGCGGGTCGGCATTTTCCGGGTCAGTTCGCCACTTGACGATGCCTTCAACATGAGCGTTCTCGACGCGAAAGAGCGGGCCACCAATACCGGCCTGGAAATGGCCGTTGGCGGGGCAGTATCTGCAGTGGCAATCTGGTTCGGATCACGGATGCTCGACGGCGGCGATTTCACTTCGCCGTTCATCATCATGGCCGCCGGTATCGCGATATCGAGCGTGATTTACTGGCGAGTGTTCCGTCCTCTGGAGCGTTCTGAATTGGCCAGGCCGGCATCCGCCGTCGGTGAAACCGACTCTGAGTCCTCGTCTCAACCCATCCTCGCCGACTAAACGTCGAGGGGGACTGGTCCCTAACGGCCTGACCACGCTGAGTTAGCGCTGCAGACTCCACCAGGGAAAATGGCACGCATGATCGCGCCGCCCGTGCCTAAAAAGTCGTAAAGTGTCCCCGCCACGACCGGACGAACCCGTGGCACGTCGCCGGCCCGGTAACACGACCGGCCAGGCAGCGACCCTGCTGGACAAAAACCGTACGCGACCGAGGACATCATGAAGATCACCGATATCACAACCACCCCACTTTCCACCGGGAAGTCGCTGTTGCGGATTCAGACCGACGCCGGAATCGAGGGCTGGGCCGAGGGGCCTGGTATCAACAGGGTCGTACCGGGGCGGACCGGAACGGTTTTCAACGCCTATCTCGAAAGCGTCATCAAGCCCGTCCTCATCGGAGAAGACCCACTGCAGATCGACCGGCACTGGGAGACACTCGCACTCGGCAGGGAAGACCGTCTCTACAAGCTGCCTGCGGGTGTTGTCGGGGTGATTGACGTCGCGTTGTGGGACCTGCTGGGCAAGGAGACCGGGAAGCCTGTTTACACCCTGATGGGAGGGGCTGCCCGCACAAGGATCCCGCTGTACTGGAGCGTTGGGTCGGGCTGGAAGATGCAGCCGGAAGAGATGGTCGAACTAGTCAAGAAGGGCTGGGACATGGGCTTCAGCTCCTTCAAGATCCGGATGGACTGGAAGGGCTGGCGACAGGACGCCGACGCACCCAAGGACTACGCCATGTTCAAGCTGGTGCGCGAGTTCCTGTCGGAAGGCCAGTACCTCGGCTTCGACGCGAACAATGGCTACTCGGTCAGCACCGCAATCCAGCAGGGCCGCAAGTTCGAGGAACTGGGTATCGATCACTTTGAAGAGCCGCTCCCGAACTGGGACCTCCCCGGACTCAAGCAGGTTGCCGATGCGCTGGACGTGGCGATTTCCGCCGGCGAGCAGGATTCCTACCGCTGGTGGTTCCACCAGCTGGTTCTGCTTGGTGATCCCGACATTCTCCAGCCCGACATATTAGGCGTCGGAGGTCCATCAGAGATCAAGCGGGTATTCGATCTCGCAACGATGTGGGACAAGCCGATCATGCCGCACAGCCCGCAGGCCGGAATCAATTCGATGGCGTCACTGCACGCTTATTCCACGGTTCAGAACGCCACTCGCCCGCACGAGTTCTCGACTGAGTTCTCGGGCCCACTCGATGAAGTCGCCGAGCTCTACGGCAATGGTGTGCTTCCGAAGTCTGGAGACATGATCCTGTCCGACCGGCCGGGTCTCGGTATCGAGCTAAACGAAGCGGCGGTCGCGAGGCTAACGGTCAGCTAGGCCGTGGTCCTGCAATCAGGAGGCACCGGGTGCCCCTCGTCCGGCGGGCGCCGAGTTGTAGCCCTGGGCCAGCAGGCAGGCTGCTTCCTGGTTCGGTGCGAGCGAACGCATCTCCGGGTCCGTCTCTGAGCACACCTCGGCGGCAACTGGACACCGAGTGTGAAACCGGCACCCGGGTGGCGGCGCCATCGGGCTGGGAAGGTCGCCCTGCAGGATGATGCGCTCGCGCGTGCGCTCATGGACTGGGTTCGGTGTCGGGATCGCCGAAAGCAGCGCCCGTGTGTACGGGTGGAGGGGCTTTTCGTAAAGGTCTTTACTGTCGGCCGTTTCGACGATCCTGCCCAGGTACATCACGGCAACCCGGTCGCTAATGTGCCGCACCACCGACAGATCATGGGCGATGAACAGGTAGGCGAGGTTGTATTCCTCCTGCAGGTCTTGAAGCAGGTTCAGAATCTGCGCCTGGATCGACACGTCGAGTGCCGACACGGCCTCGTCCAGGATCAGCAGGCTCGGCCTTGCGGCGATGGCGCGGGCCACTCCCAGGCGCTGACGCTGCCCGCCGCTGAACTCGTTCGGATAACGTTCGGCCATACCGGGACTGAGCCCGACGATGGTCAGCAGGGAGGCCACGCGCCCCCGGTACTCGTCACGCGATTCGACCAGGCCATGGACCTTGAGCGGTTCGCCGACGACATCACCCGCCCGCATCCGGGGGTTCAGCGAACCGTACGGGTCCTGAAACACCATGCCCATCTTTCGCCTGACGGGCCGCATGGCCGAAGTCGAGAGGCCGGCTAGCTCCTGCCCCTCGAACGAAATGCTGCCGGAGTCGGGCTTTCTTAGCTGGATGACGGCCTTGGCTGCGGTTGTTTTACCCGAACCGCTCTCGCCCACCAGCCCCAGCGTCTCACCGGGGTAAATGTCGAACGAAACGCCATCGACGGCACGCACGCGAGCCACTTCGCGCTGGACGATGAAACCACGCTTGATCGGAAAATGAACACTGAGGTTTCGGACGCTCAGGAGGGGTGCACCGCCACGCGGGCCTGGAGCGTTTTGTTCCAGGATCACGCCTGTTTCACGTGTCTCAACCGTCATTGCCCGGCTACCTCGACCGAATTCGATACGGTAACTGCCTCGAAACATGCCACGTGCTGCCGATCGCCTGCCTGCTCCAGGGTGGGCTCGCTGATCTCGCACTGAGTGGTCGCCCACCGGCACCGCGGCCTGAACGCACAGCCGGCTGGCAGGTCACCCGGATCGGGTATTTCCCCGGGGATCGGATCGAGCCGCTCGGATGAGGGACGGTCGAGCCTGGGGACCGAGTTGAGCAGACCAATCGTGTACGGGTGACCGGGGTTCAGGTAGACCTGCTCGGCCGTTCCCGACTCGCGAATCTTGCCCGCGTACATTACGTTCAGCCGGTCGGCATAGCGGGCGATTATCCCGAGGTTGTGGGTGATGATCAGGAGAGCGGTCCCGAGACGGGACGTCAGGTTCTTCATCAGTTCGAGGATCTGCGCCTGGATCGTCACATCCAGGGCCGTTGTCGCCTCGTCGGCGATAAGCAGTTTGGGCTCGCAACTGAGTGCGATCGCGATCATTACCCGCTGGCGCTGCCCGCCGCTTAAAAGGTGCGGGTGGTCATCGAGCCGTCGTCTCGCGTCGGCGATACCGACCATCTCCAGCAAGTCGACTGCGCGTTCCCGCGCCAGGGACCCGCTGAGGCCCAGGTGGACTTCGAGTGGTTCGGTGATTTGCCGTCCGATGCTGAGTACCGGGTTGAGCGACGACATTGGCTCCTGGAAAATCATCCCGATGCCAGCCCCGCGTACATCCTGTATTTCCTGATCGGAGAGTTTGAGCAGGTCCACTCCCTCGAACATGACCTGCCCGTCTTCGATCACCCCGGGTGGGTTCGGCACGAGTTGCATGATCGACAGCGCGCTGACGCTTTTGCCGCAGCCGCTCTCGCCAACAAGGCCCAGGGTTTCACCGTGTGCGACATCGAACGACACGCCAGCCACGGCCTCGATCTTGCCGTCGGGCGTGTTGAATGAAGTGCGGAGGTCTCGCACCCGGAGCAGAGGCGATGATTGTGTAGACGAACCGGCTGTCATTAGCTCGCTTGCGTTTGGCACTGGCGGTGGTACAGGGAGCTTCATCGTACCGCGTCCCGGCCCCGAGCTGACGTGGATACGTGGCCAAACCCGGTGCGGACTCTTTCACCGTTTGGCTACGAACCGTTATTCAACGGCTTATTCGATGCGTTTGATTCTGCATCTGAGCCGGGTCCGATCCCTCGACGCGTGCGAATCCCGTCGAACCCAGGACCGTGAGTGGATAAGTGCCGCGAGCGCCTGTCGGGTAGATGCGGGGAAGCCTAGCGGCGACGGCGGACCATGCGTCGGCGTCGCACGATCTTTTTGCGTTTGGGGGGACTGCTTTCCACCGGATTGGCTTCAGCGTTCAATTCGGTTTGTGAGGAACTCGAGTAGGTATCGAGAATCTGTTGTACCGAGCTAATCCTGGCGGAGATGAGCTGCTGGGTGTTCTTCACCATGGCCTGGCGGGCCTTGAGATTGGCCGAAACCGTCTCGATCCGCTCGCGCTGATACTCGAAATCGTGTTCGATCTCGTCCATGCGGGGCGCAAGCGCGTTTGCGCCGGAGGTCTCTGTTACCGACGAGACCACCTGCCGCATCGACTGCTCGCGGCCAGAGAGATATACAACCTGGCGCGTAGCTATTTCGACTTCGGAACGAAGCTTCTCGATCTCGACGAGGTAGTCGCTGACCTGGCGTGCCATGTCGGCAACCCTTATCGGTCTACCCTTGGCATCAACCTCGCCGATACGTTCGAGAATCTCGTCGATTCGCGGATCACGCATACTTTTCGGTTTCCAATTATTCGCAATCACGGGTAGAAGGTCCAAGCGCGTGCTCGGCCAGTCCCACAGTTAGACGATGCCACACTTTGCACGGCTGATCCTACGCAAAACTCCCCAAATCGAATGTTGGTAGGCACAGTCACTTTTCTGCCAGCGTGAATCCATGATCGAGGGTATCGGATTATTTCTTTCCGAGCACTCGGCTGGTAGAACCAACCGTAGGACTATCGCACTACGCACCGCCCAACCTGCCGTGGTTGCGCTGCGTCAATCTTGAATTAATGGATCACTCAAGAAAAATCGAACCACCTGTCGATTGGGCCTGGATCGAGGTGTTGCCTACTTCCGCGCTCGTGATTTCATCCGACCGCATCGTCCTCGCAGTCAACTCGGTTTGCGAAGAAGAGTTTGGTTATGCGCGCGACGAGTTGGTAGGCAACCCTGCCGATTTTCTTGTGCCCGCGTACGCGTGGCCGCCCGCCGCGGGCGGGATGACGCTGAGCCTCGCAGCCGAAACCGCTTCGGGTGAGATCGATCCGGTCGACGTATTTCTTGGTCCGGCAAGTTTTAGCGGTGATGACGGCAGTGGCGATCCTGACGCTTACCTGGCGATGGTCGAGAGCGTTGAATACGAGTCGGTCGAATCGGTGGAAGATCACGAGTCGACGGTCCGGGAGCTGCTCACCGACATTGGCCGGATCACTTCCTCATCGCTCGATATACAGTCTGTTTGCGAACAGTTTTCGATGGCCGTAATGAGGTCGGTGCCAACCGAACGGGTCGCAATCTGCGCCACCCATGATGGATCGGACAGGTACCACGTCATTCACGCAGCGCCAGCCGCGCCCGGCTCCCCCCGGCAGATCATCGAACTGCAGGCCGACGCCTTGCAGGACGCCTTTGAAACGCATGCTCCCGTCCTCGTGACCACGGAAGAACTGGTCGACATCGTCTCTGGCGATCTCGCACCGCTGGGCTGGCCAGTGAACAATGTCGAAGCGGTTGTTGTCGTCCCGCTCATGGCGGGTTCAACCCGCATCGGTGCGCTGCTGCTTGCAAGCTCGCGGACCGACGCATTTACATTCGATGACATCGACCTGCTCGGTCAGGTCTCAGGGCAGGTTGCAGGGGTCATCTCAAACCTCCAGTTGCACGCCGATCTGCAACGGGAATCGACTGAACGGCAGCTGCTCGCAAACGTAGCCCGCGAAGCCAGTTCGGTCATCGAGTTCTCCGCGGCAATCGGGCCGATCGCCGAAGAGCTTTCCCAGCGAATGGATGTGGCCTGCCTTGAAATAGCATCCGTCGACCGCTCCACCACCGGCGGTGCCCTGAGACTCTCCTGGACAAAGGCAAATAGGAACCATTCGGTCAACGAACGGTTCGCCTATTCGGGTTCCATCGAAGAAAGCGTCGCCCTGGAAATGCTGCCGCTCGTCGCTTCGGACAAAGAACTCGACGATCTGAGCGAGCACTATGCCTCAGACGAACTCGACTCCACGAAGTGGGGGGCGTTTATTGCGGTGCCGATGACGATGTTGAGCCAGGTCGTTGGCATCCTCACCGTGCGTTCCAAATCGGCAGCGGGCTACTCGACAGAAAACG
>JASLNQ010000114.1 GCA_030745955.1 Dehalococcoidia bacterium
GGGGCTCAGCCCGTGCATTCCGGTCTACAGGAACGGACCGCCGGGTCCCCAATCGTCCGACCCCGTGAGTCGCTTGCGCAACGCCCGCAGCTGAAGTGGCAACCTCGCATTCGACTCCCAGGTCTGGTCGACCCCGCCTCCCGACTGGGGTTCGCCCTTCACGATGATCTCGATCATGACCGGACCCGGACTCGCCAGGATTTCGGGTAGCGCACTGTCAAGCGATTCGATGTCGTCAAACCGGTAGGCCGACTTGTAGCCGCAGGCCTCCGCTACCTTCGAGTATTCGACGCCCGGCGCAGGGACGGGCTGGCCTCCGGTAACGGCATATATTCCGTTGTTGAAGACAAAGTGATAGAGATTTTCCGGTGCCATTCCGGCGATGCTCGCCAGCGATCCGAAGTTCATCAAAAGCGAGCCGTCGGAGTCGAGGCACAACACACGCCTGTCGGGATCGCCCAGTGCCACCCCGAGCGCGATCGACGAAGCCTTCGACATGCCGTTGGCGATGCTGACATCGAGGTCGGACTCCTTCGAGACCTGGTTCCAGTAGCGGGTTTGCGTCATGGTCGTGACGCTGACGGCCTCGCCCCGCGATTCGTTGATGACGCGGCATGCGTCTGCATAGGAGATCATTCGCCACCGCCTTCGCCGGGAGAATCGTCAGGATCTCCGCTCGCGTACTCGGTCCCGATGGCGACTGCGACCGGCTGGTTCGTTTTCTTTGCGAGATCGAAGGCCAGCGGCACCCGGTCGAGATCGTCGTTCGACTCGACGACGAAATACTCGACCCGCCACATGTGCAGGTACGGCTCAAGGTATACCGCGGCGGTGTCGGGGGTGTCGCCCTTGCGGTTGTGCCCGCGGTACCCGATGAACATCACCAGCGGTAGCCCGGTCCCGAGGGCGAGCCCCCGAAGTGCGTCCCCGGCCTCGTACAGCCCCGCATTCTGGATCGATATCACCGGGCTCTTGCCTGCCACGAACAGCCCGACCGCCACCGGGATCGCCTCGCCTTCACGGGCGACCGGCACAATCGTGATCGAGGGTTCTGCCACCAGCGCCCTGTACATGTGCGCCGTTTCTGAGTCGGGGAGGGTCACGTAATGCGAAACACCGCGCTCGACGAGTTGCGCCACCACGTTTTTCGGATGTAGGACACCGTTGATCAAGTCGGGTACCGCTGCTTTCTTATGGTTGTGGCGCACGGCGCAGGCGCACCGTGCCGGTCGGGTGTATGCCGGCATGCCAGACCGGGGTCGCTGCCGATCAGGGCGAGATTAGCTTGCAGGACCCGGTTGCGCAACCGGCTTTTTCTGGGGGTGCCGGGTCACCAGCAGCAGAATCACCGCCAGGCCCGCTGCGGCGGTGAAGACCGGAAACGTTCTCGCGTAGGAACCCGTGAGATCGAATATCAACCCCGCACCGACTGCCCCGATCGCCTGCCCACCACTGACAAATGGTTCGGTCACACCCCGGATCGCCCCCAGCGAATCGCGACCGAAATAGTTGGCAATGGCAACCGGTGGCACCACGAGCAGGCCGCCGATGCCGATTCCAAACAGCGCAGCGGCTACGAAGGCCATTCCGGCTGAATCGACCAGCAGGAACACCAGCGCCATCCCACCGAGCCAGGCCGCGGTCGCCGAGTAAACGACTTTTACCGGCAACCGATCAATCAGAGCCCCCCAGATGACGCTGCCGACCGCCGTGCCACCCGCCAGGACGGTGAGGGCAGAGGCTGCCACCGACGCGCTGATCCCGTGATCGCGCAGGAAAGCGGCCTGGTGAATGTTCACGCCCGTGTGGATGAAGAAGACAAGACCGCCGACCACGGCAAGCGTCCACATCGTCGGGGTCTTCATCGCCTCTTTCAGGGTCCACTGGACCTCCCGTTCGGCCGCGGTCGGAGTAGACGACTCCCCGCCGTTTCCGGTTGGCGACTCGTCACCGTCTGGGGTGAGTCCCACGTCCTCCGGCCTGTTCACAACGACCAGCAGCGTGAGCGGCAGGGCGATCACCCAGACCGAAATTCCCAACCAGAACCACGCCATGCGCCAGTCGCCACCGTTTGCATTCATGAACAGCTGGGCGGAAAGCGGGAACAACCCCATGCCGAGTGAATGCGTAACGCCCAGCATCGAGTTCGACCGGCCCCGCAACCGCACGAACCACCGGGCTGCGGTGGTTGCCGCCCCGATTTGCAGGGGGGCGCTGAACATCAGCCTGCCGATGCCGAAAAGCAGGTAGAAAGTGATCGGATTGGTGGTCCAGCGCAGGGAGAGGATCACGGCACCGAGCAGGAGCACCGACCAGCTCATCAGCGCCCGCGCGCCGAACCTCTGGAGCACCCAGCCGGCAAGTGGCGATACGAACATCGCAGCAACCCCGGCCGCCGCAGATGCACCAACGATAAGCGTCCGGCTCCAGCCAAGGTCCTCGCTCATCGGGAACACAAAAACGGCTATCGTCAGCGTGGCCGCAGCGTTGCGCACGAACAACGTCGAGCCGGACGCAACCACAACGGCCCACCCGTAGAAGAAGGGCGTCCGGGTTGCGAGGGCGGCCCGGGGATCGGCGGTTGTTCGTGTGGTTGTGGTCATATTGAATTACGAAGGCTGGATGCTAGCAGCCCGCGGGGGGACAATGCTCTCTAAAAACGGTGATCGCCACTGGTACAGTTGTTACCCGGTTTCATTTGCCGCGGCGTATTCGGTCGCAACCTGGAAAATGTCGCGGCAAATCGATTCCGATATCTCGTAACCCTCTCAAAACTTCGGTAAGAGCAGCAAACGGCCCATGGCACCCAACTCGTCCTCTTTCGACGCCCGACGATCATTCGAAACCACGAACGGCACGGTCAACTACTACTCGCTATCGGTGCTCGAAAACGCAGGGTTGATCGATATCGCAAAGACCCCTTACTCGATCCGTGTGCTGCTCGAAAATGCACTCCGAATGGCCGATGGCGGCCCGGCAACCGACGACCATGTGAGGCTTGTTGCCTCGTGGCGCCCCGGCGCAAAGCCCGTGAGCGAATTCCCGTACATGCCGGGCCGCGTGTTGTTGCAGGACTTCACCGGGGTGCCGGTCGTGGTCGATATCGCGGCGATGCGGGATGCGGTCGACAACGCGGGCGGCGACGCCTCGATCATCAACCCTATCGTCCGTTCCGACCTGGTCATCGACCACTCGGTCCAGATCGACTACTTCTCGAGTCCTGACGCGCTTGCCATGAACATCGAGCGCGAGTTCGAGCGCAACACCGAGCGTTACCAGTTGCTCAAGTGGGCGCAGGGTGCGTTCGACAACCTGAAAATCATCCCACCCGGCGCCGGAATCGTGCACCAGGTGAACCTTGAATACCTGGCCGAAGCCGTCCTGTCCGAGGAAACCGGCGACGGCACGGTTGCCTTCCCCGACACCTGTGTTGGCACCGACTCCCATACGACCATGGTCAACGGTCTTGGCGTGCTTGGCTGGGGCGTCGGCGGAATCGAAGCCGAGGCCGTGATGCTCGGCCAGCCGTACTACATGGTCGTTCCCGAAGTCGTTGGCGTCCGGCTGAGCGGGAACCTTCCCGAGGGCGCAACGGCCACCGACCTCGTTCTCAGCATGGTCGAGATGCTCCGTGAAGAAGGCGTTGTCGAGAAATTCGTCGAGTATTACGGACCGGGTCTCGACGAGTTGCCGCTTGCCGACCGGGCGACTCTCGCCAACATGGCCCCGGAGTACGGCGCCACATGCGGTTTCTTCCCGATCGACGACCAGACGCTCAAGTACTTACGCGACACGGGTCGCGACGACTCAGTCGTGGAAATTGCCGAGAAATACGCAAAGGCGAACTCGTTCTTCTACGACCCGTCCAACGTGCCCGAGTACAGCGTTTCACTTGATTTCAACCTGGGCGATGTCATACCCGCAATGGCGGGGCCGAAGCGCCCGCAGGACCGTATCGCACTCGCCGAGGTCGGCCCAAACTTTGCATCGTCTTTCGAGGAAGCCTCTGCGGACAGGCATGAGATCGATATCGACGGTAAAGAAGGCAGTGTTGGCGACGGCTCGGTCGTAATCGCCGCAATAACGAGCTGTACGAACACGTCGAACCCGTCGGTGATGGTCGGTGCGGGCCTCCTCGCCCGGAACGCCCGCAAGCGTGGACTGACCAGCAAGCCGTGGGTGAAGACGAGTCTCGCCCCCGGTTCGACCGTGGTGACCCAGTATCTCGAAGCCGCCGGCCTGGACGAAGACCTCGACGCGCTCGGTTTCAACACGGTCGGCTACGGCTGTACGACCTGCATCGGCAACTCGGGACCAGTGCCGCAGGCGGTGTCGGACGCAATTAACGACCACGACCTGACCGCCGCCGGGGTGTTGAGCGGAAACCGGAACTTCGAGGGGCGCGTTCACCCCCAGGTCGAGGCCAACTACCTCGCCTCGCCGATGCTGGTCATTGCGTACGCACTGGCCGGAACGGTCAACGCCGACCTCGTTCACAACCCGATCGGGCAGGACGGGCAGGGCAGCGATGTCTTCTTGAAAGATATCTGGCCCACGCAGGAAGACATCGCAAACACGATTGGCGAGTCGCTAACCGCCGACATGTTCAAGGAGCAGTACGGCATGGTGTTCGAGGGTTCTGCCGAATGGCAGGCGCTACCCGCCCCGACCGGGCTCAAGTTCAGCTGGGACCGTGAGTCGACCTATATCCAGGAACCCCCTTACTTTGCCGACTTTGGCGACGAGCCTGCGGCCCGGCCCGAGATTTTGGATGCGAGGGTGCTGGTGGGCGTTGGTGATTCGGTCACCACCGATCATATTTCACCGGCCGGTGCTATCCCGCCAAGCGCGCCCGCCGGCCAGTTCCTTGTCGGCAACGACATTCCGCGCCGTGAGTTCAATTCCTACGGATCGCGCCGCGGGAACGACGCTGTCATGGTCCGTGGGACCTTTGGAAACATCAGGCTCCGCAACAGGCTGACACCCGACCTGCAGGGCGACTGGACCATTCACCATCCCGATGGTGAGCAGATGCGCATATTCGATGCCGCTGAGAAGTACAGGGCCGAGGGCGTGCCCCTCATCCTGCTGGCCGGCAGAGAGTACGGCACGGGGAGCTCACGCGACTGGGCGGCCAAGGGTCCGATGCTCCTGGGCGTGAGGGCTGCGATCGCCGTTAGCTTCGAGCGGATCCACCGTTCGAACCTGATCGGCATGGGCGTTCTGCCCCTGGTCTTCACGAACGGCGATTCAGCCGATTCGCTGGGCCTCGATGGCACCGAGACTTTCGATATTCCCGGTGTTGCGAACACGGTGGAGCCGGGTTCGACGATAGCGGTCACCGCGACATCTGATGACGGGAAGGTGACGACATTCGACGTGCTGGTGCGTATCGACACCGCCATCGAGAACGAGTACTACAAGCACGGCGGCCTGTTGCCGTACGTGCTGCGGCAAATGATGGCCGACGCGGTGGCAGGTAGTTAGTCCGACGCCTGACGCCCCTGTTCCCCGGAGAGGGGTAGGGGCGCTCAAAGGAATCGCAAACCGTGCTTTCGGGGTGGCGTCCCGGGCCGCGGTGGTCCCCAGGAGAAAGCCCTTGCATCTGCGACGGAATAGCGACATGCCCGTCGCGCCGCTCAATAGGTAAAACACGCAATGCGCTTTGCGTTTTTACCCATGTGGAGTGTGTGTTACCACCACTAAACTGTGGGGAATGGTCACCGCGCACATCCCATACCTGAACAGCGAGATCGTGGTCTCCGACACCATGTCTCGCGGGTTCGTCCGCCTGTATGTCTTCCCCGAAGTTGACGGCACAGGCGAATACCTGTTTGGTTTACAGGTCCGGGTAAAGGGCGAATTTACTTCCCCCGAGCAGCAGATTGAAGTAGCCCAAAACACCGGCATAGGCATCGCCAAGGCCAAGTTCCTCCTCAGGGCCTTCAAGCAGGGTTCAACACATACAGTCGATCTCGACGAGGAGTTCGGTGCACCCGATGAAACCGCGTTGAACCTGGACCAGGTCACCGGGATTATCGGTCGCGCCCTCTGCCGGGTACACGATCACCGCAAGACAGTTCATCTCGACATAGCCGGCGTCGCCCACGAGCTGGGGGTTGACCAGGAATTGATCGAAACGGCGGTCCTGCGCATGTACGACGCAGGAAACCTTGACTTGATGTCGGCCCAGTATGGCGTGAGATTGACAAGGCAGGGCATCGATAAGTTCAACGCAACGTCCATCGGCATCGATACGGCCGTCGAGATCGTTACCATGGGCATCGCCAACCGGCTCGACGCACTCAAGCCCGGGCTGGGACATCAACTCTCGAACCTGCAGGGTGCTGCATCCAGCACAAGTTCTTCTGGCCGGGAATTGCGAGGGTATGGCAACCGGGTCAGGGGATATTTCAAGGAGATCACGGAAACCATCTACGAGGCTGCAGGGCTGGAAGAAAACCCGGAGGACGACACGACCGAAACAAAGGTCTGGGCGGTATCAAAACTTGCAGGTTCCCAGTCCAGGACAGACCGGACCATGGCTCTCGCGAGATCGCTGGAGAGAACCGCCATGTCGTTCAACGAGGTCGCACGCAAGTCCAACCAACGGCAACCAGTCGAGGCCCACCTGATAATGGTCTACGTGGTCCTGGTGCTGGGTGAACTCTTGGACGCTGCCCAGCTATAGCCCCGGTCCGTTCAACCTGCTTTCCAGGTGACCTGCTCCCCTCAGGCGTATCCAGCTGAATGATCGGACCCTGGCTTCCTGCCACCGAGGAGGAATCAGGCGCAGGGAACAAAGAGGGTACCTGATTCGTCTTCCTGTTGAGGCTGGATTCAAAGCTTACGAGCGGAGACCTGTGATGACTCGAATATTCGGACTATTACCCCTGGTTGCGTTTCTTCTCGCCGCCTGTTGGGTCGCCAGCGAATCCGGTGAGGCGCCTGATCCGGTCATATCGTTCGGAACCGCCGCCGATTCAGTCGATTCAAACACCCCCGGGCTACCTTCTGGGGGTCCCGCCCCCCTGTATGCCGACACACTCGTCGATTCCGATATGGATGCCGACGTTGTAGTGGTGGGTTACGTAGTCGTTGACTCGACCGGGGCC
>JASLNQ010000115.1 GCA_030745955.1 Dehalococcoidia bacterium
CGGCGCCCCAACCCGGCGCATCGGGGTAGGTCACCCAGCCGTCGACCGGTCTGATCGGGTTCATTAGCCCGATCTCTTCGCCCATCTCGGCCCCATTGGCGGGCGGGGCTACCTCAAACCAATCGATGTTGCCGATGCCGCACCCAACATGGGCGTGAATGATCCCGAAAAGCGGTCCATACGTATTCGGCTCCACGTTCGCGTTCCGGCCCGCTGCGAATTCGGCTGAACGGAGCAGTGGCGTCGTTCCGTGCCTCGCATTCACCCGCAGTATGTCGATGGCACCGGTTTCAAGCCACAATTCACCCAGTTCGGGTTCGTTCATGAGCGTCTCAGCCCCTGCGATGGGAATATCGAGCTCCTCGCACAACATCACGTAGTTTCTGTGCTGCCGATCAGGAACTGGCTCCTCGAACCAGATGAAGTCCTGGGCTTCCAGTGCGCGCCCCACCTCCAGCGCTTCACTGAACGTGTATCCGGCCAGGGCTGCATCGTGCATCAGGCCGACATCGTTGCCAAACGCCGAACGAAATTCCCTGAAATCCCTGATGTTTTCGTCGGTGGAAAAGGCAAGGTGGTCTTTCAGCACCGTGTACCCGGCGCTGAGCCCGGATTCCCCGTCTCGCAGCAACTCGTCTATCGAACCGCCCGAGGTGTTGTAGTAGGCCTGGACTCGTGGCTTCGCATCACCAAGTAGCCTGGCGACCGGGACGCCGGCCACCTTGCCTGCGATGTCCCAGAGGCAGTTGTCGAAGCCACCGAACCAGCCCGGCTCGAAGAACCGGCTCGCCGTTGTCAGCATCGCCCCAAGGCGGTCGCGATCAAGTGGATCCTCACCGATGGCCAGTTCTCGTAGCTGAGCGATCTGCCGCCACGACAGCTCGGTGTAGCGCCAGTCACCGACCGTGCACACTCCGTCCACCCCCTCGTCGGTCACGACCCGCATCACCTGCACCGGCACAGGGGCACCGGCGGGAAAGGCCTGGCGGTAGCGCAGTGCAGATGGCGTCCCGATCTCGATAACCTGGGTCGTGGCCGGGTACATCGGGAGTTCGAACACTGATATTTCGATCGAATCGATCTTCACTGTGGATTTCTCGTGGCGTTCACGTCCGTTGAAGCAGAATTTTCTAGCCGATTCGAATTCGTTCCGCTGCGTACCTGATCGGGTCCTGTCGTTCACGGCCTGCCATGAACAGGGCGATCGTAAGAGGTCCGAACCGGCCGGTGAACATCGCGATCGATAGCACGACCTGCGCAGCCTGGTTGAGGTGGGAGGTGGCTCCGGCAGACCACCCGACCGTCCCGAACGCCGAGAAGATCTCGAAAACGCCGGTGCGGAAGTCCAGTTCGGGTTGCACGACGAACAGGGCCACCACCAGCACCAGCACTGCAAGGGCAGCTGTCGCACCGACCGCAAATGCCCGTTGGACGTTCACCCGCGGGATCTCGCGTCCAAACACGGTTGTTCGATCGCGACCACTGAAGATTGAAATAGATGCAATCACGACCACCATGAGCGTGCTGACCTTGATTCCCCCTGCCGTAGACGCGGATGTACCGCCCACGAACATCAACCCCTCGGTAACGGCGAGGTCGGCCGAGCGGAGCTGCCCGTAATCGAGTGTTGAAAAGCCCGCCGTCCTATTCACGGTGTGAAACACCCCATGGGTGACCTTGCTCTGTACCGTTTCGCCCTCGGCGCCGATCGTGTTGGGATTCGTCCATTCAAGGGCCAGGAATGCGACGAGCCCGACCAGGAGCATCACACCGATACCGACCAGCACCAGCTTCGTATCAAGCGTCAGGCGCCGCCAGCCACGAATTTCAACCATGTTCGCCAGCACGACGTAACTCGATGAACCAATCAGGATCATCACGCCGATTATCAGCAACGCAGGAATGTCGCCGCTTACCCCTATCAGGCTGCCACCCCCGACGAGTTCGTCGGGAAGAATTTCAAAACCTGAGTTGTTGAAGGCTGATATCGATGTGAAAACGCTCTGCCAGAGACCCTCCCCGAACGTCATTCCACTCCACAAGGGGGTGATGAGATACCAGTGGATGAAAATCAGGGCTGCCCCGATGATCTGGACCACGATCGCCATCAAGACGATGTTACGGGCAAGCGATGCGATCGTCCCGAGCCGGTTGTCGCTCAGCCCGGCCCCGATGACCAGGCGCCCCTGCAAACTGGAACGCCGCCCGATAATGAGCAGCAGAAAGGCTGCTCCAGTCATGAATCCGAGACCGCCGACAAAGATCAGGACCGCGAGTACGGACTGCCCGAAGGCCGTCCAGGCCTCGGCGGTGTCGACGATGATGAGTCCGGTGCCCGTCATCGCCGACACAGAGGTGAAAAAGGTGCCGATCGGAGAGGTGAACTCAGATTTCGTGCTGGAAATTGGCAGCGAAAGCAATGCGGCGCCGATCGCAGCAAACGCGAAGAAGCTGTAAATCAGCATCATCGGCGACGTGGGGCCGCGGACCGGCACTGCGCGCCGTTCGACTCGACTGCTTACCGGCGCCATTTCCGATTGCCGGGGTCGGCGGACGACCTTGTCGCCTGGTCTTGGTGCGAATGGATTCTGCAACTTGAGGGATCAGGTAAAGCTGGGTCTAGGCGTTCGGGGACGCGTAGGTGGGGCTGCCAGGTAACTTATTACAGACGTTCCCGGTTTGGTCGTGCTTGACGATATCACTTGCAGGTGACGGAGCGTTCTTGTAGCGCCCGTGATTTGAACTAATAGACAGTCGACATGAGGGCCGACAATTGCATGCTATGAAACAGCGCCAATTATCGCACCCACTTCTTTTCGTCCGGTGCCCGGTGTAACCCCGCCGTTGCTATCATCCGAGGGATGATTCGAACCAGAACATTTGTCCCCGTTCTCCTGGTACTCGCGGGGGCGATCATGATCGTTTTCGTGATATTGACCGTGGTCAGCGGCCTAACGACCGTCACCGGCCAGGTCGTGAGTGTCGAACAGGCTTCCCTGACGACGATTTCGCGTTTGACCCTTCAGGACAGTTCGGGGAAGCAGTGGACATTCGAGGGTGGTGGGATTTTTACCGGGTTTACGCCATCCCACCTGGAAGAACATCGGGCACTGCAACAACCGGTGACTGTCGAATACGAGAAGGGGAGGGCGGGGAACCTGAGAATTCTCGGGGTGTCTGACTAAGCACCTTCGAGCAGGGGGAGAAGGTTTTCCTCGATCTCGCCCGCGGTTACAAACGCCTCGAACCGGCTGATCACGATTCCCCGACCGTCGACGATGAAGGTCCATGGCTCGGTGCGGAATCCCCAGGCTTCGATCACCGGAGACTCGACTCCCAGAGAGGGATCGCCCGTCGCGAGCATCTCCTCCGGATTGTCGAATATCTCGACGTGGATGAAATTGGCACGATCGCCGTACGTGTCGTCGAGTTGTGACAGCACTTCGGTCTGGGGTCCGCACGTTCCTGACTGGCAGTACGCGGGTGTCGAGAACGAGATCACGGTGGGCAGCCCGCTTGCCACCGCATCGTCAAAACTGATCGAGTAGAGGCTTTCGTCAGGCACCGGAGCGCTCGTAATGGACCGCAGATTGCCGTCTGGAGGCGTCGTCTTCGTGGCAGTCAGCGGCGCCGGGTCACCGATGTCGGGCGCGTCTGTGGCCGACTTGACCAGGACGCTACCCCATCCCGGCAAAAGACCATCGTCGATCGATCGCACTTTTATCTTCCAAAGTCCGACCGAATCGAACGTCATTGTTGCGGTGTACCCACCACTCCGAACTGGCCAGGCACGCCATTTGAGGTCGGATACCCTCCGGCTCTCGTCTGAGTCTGGAGGTGAGTAAGTGACTTCAAGACGATCGGCTGGGTGGTCCAGCCTTGTGCCGTCGAGCATGAGAATGTTGAGCGGGATCCTGGCTGTCCCCAGTGCGATATCCGAGGCCGCCAGGAACACCACAAGCCCATCCGGATTGGACATTTGTACAGAAGACGACGAAGAATCACCAGTGCAACCCACGACGACAAGCGTTAGCGCGCCCACCAGTACACCAAGGATCGGGAAGAGCAGGGTTGGAAGCGAGGACTTCGAACTGGTAAGCAGCATCAGGTTGTCTGTGATCTCCGGCCGCAAGTAACCTGGTGAGGCACTCCCGGCGATAAAAGCGCCATGTCAACGATAAACGCTGCGCTGAGTAATTTGGTTCACCGTTTGAGGCATGTTGCAGCGACACGATGCGACTACCCGCAAACATCTCGAGGGCCTATCGGGCGGGAAATGGCGGTACTATCCTCAACTGCCGATGCCGCAATGCGAGCCAGGGCGCGCCGAGTAGCCCCGATCAGCGAACCAGGAACCCAGATGGCCACCTCAACCTCCAACTCAAACATTCCTACTGACAATCCCATCATCGTCGCCCCGACCAACATGCCGTTCCGGGACGATGATTCGCTCAATCTCGACGCCCTCGCCCGGAATGTCGACAAATTCTGCGATACCGCGCTCTCCGGCTTTGTGGTAGGCAGTTATGGTGGCGAGGAGTTCCATATGGGCGAGCCGGAAAAGATCTCCGCCATCGAAACCGTCGTCGAGGCCCACGCCGGGCGACGGTTTGTTATCGCCGGAATCGACGCCCTCTCGCCCACCGAGGCGGTGCGGCTCGCAAACCTGTATGCCGAAGCCGGTGCCGATATGGTCCGCGTACGCATTCCACCGAGAGGGCGAATGGGTGCCGAGGCGCCGATCCAGGAATATTTCGAGCAGGTGACGGTGAACAGCCCGGTCCCGGTTGTGATCATTCATCAGCCGAAAACCATCATGAGTGTCGACGTGTCCCCGACCGAAGTTCGCGACATCACTTCGCTCGACAACGTCTTTGCGTACATCATGTCGCTCAACTACCGCTACGAGTGCCGGATGTCCCAGTTTGTCTCCGATAACGTGAAGTTCTGGATATGCAACGGGACGCTGCTCATGCCGGGCGGGATGATCGGTGCGGTTGGCGCCTGCCTGCTGTTCGGGAACTGGGGACCGCATCTGGCCCGCGACATTATCGCCGCATGTATCGCCGGCCGCTACGCCGAGGCGCGCGTGATGCAGGAACGGATCAACCACCTGGACTACCTGGGGATGTTGTGGGGTGTCGGGGTGCAGAAAACAGGCCTGAACCTGCTCGGGTACGAAGGGACGGTGCCGAGGAGGCCGGCTCTTCCGCTCTCAGACGCCCAGGCGACCGAGGTGAAGGAAGCCCTGATCGAAGCACGAATCCTTCAACCGGACGGCACACCAAATCCGCAAATCTAGGTGTAGCCTTCTCTGCGCCAAAAACCAGTGAAATCCCCGGAAAACGGGTTAACTCAAACGGAGAATCCATGAACCTGACAAGCCCCGAGATGATCCGCGCCGTGACCCAGGAGTGGAAGGGCGACCGTGACGCACATGGCCGCCCCCTCGTTGGGGACGATATTCTCGAGCGAATGAGGCTCGTCACGACAGAAGAGGCGTGGGGTACGTGTAAGCGGAACGACTACCACTTCCAGTTCGTCGGCGACTGGATGAACCTTCATCCCGACCGGGTGATCGTTGGGCGGGCAGTCACCTACCGCTGGGTGCCACGTCGGCCCGACGTCCACGATTCGATCGACAGGCAGGGCGAAGAGGATGATCGGGTCGGTTTCCAGAATTCATGGGTCATTGACGAGTTGGAGCAGAACGACCTGATCGTGGTTGGTCTCTTCGGCAAGGTGTTCAACGGGACGTTCGCGGGCGACAACCTGGCCACCGCGATCAAGTCACGCTCCGGAACCGGAATGGTGATTGATGGCGGTATCAGGGACACCCAGCGGATCCTGCAAATGGACGATTTCAATGCCCTGGTACGGGGTGTCGATCCGAGCGCCATTCTCGATGTGAGTATGGTCGAGATAAACGGCGTCACTCGAATCGGCGAGGCGACGTGCGTTCCCGGCGATGTCGTACTCGCAACAAGCACGGGTGTCATCTTCATCCCACCACACCTGGCGGAGACCGTGGTCGAGCGGTCGGAGGCGATCAGGCTAAAAGACGAGTTCGGCCAACAGCGGATCAGGGAGGGTGTCTACACACCGGGCGAGGTTGACCGGCCGTTCTCAGATGAGATGAACAGGGATTTTGAGGAATGGTCGGCTAACCGTTAGGCCAGGGACAAGCAACGGTTAACGAATCCAGTGGCGACGCGGGCATACAAGACAAGGGACGGATCGAACATTGGCAGAACAAAATACGAGCGCACTCGACCAGGTAAACACCGCTTCGAGCCCATCCGACTTGAGAATCACCGATATGCGGATTGCCGTTGTCGGTGAGGGCGGTTGGCGATGGCCGATCATCAAGATCGAGACTAACCAGGGGCTGGTCGGTCTGGGCGAGGTCCGCGACGGCGCTTCGGCTCGCTACGCACTGATGCTGAAGAGCCGGTTGCTCGGCGAGAATCCGTGTGACATCGACCGGCTCTTCCAGTTGATCAGGCAGTTTGGCGGCCACGGACGACTCGGCGGCGGGGTCTGCGGTGTTGAGATTGCTCTTTGCGATCTGGCCGGGAAGGCCTACGGTGTCCCGGCGTTCATGCTGGCCGGTGGCAAGTACCGCGACAAGGTCAAGGTCTACGCCGACACGCCCTCGAAGCGAGATCCTGAAGAGATGGGCAAGTTGTTGAAGGACCGGATGGACCGCGGTTTCGAGTTCCTAAAAATGGATATCGGCCTGTGGATTGCGTCCGAACTCGAAGGCGGCGTGATCAACAAGAGCGTCATCGCCGAGCGGGACACGCTCATGCACCCGTTCACCGGTATCCAGGTGACCGACCGCGGAATTGCGAAGATGCAGGAATACGTGGAGACCGTTCGCAGCATCATCGGGTACGAGATTCCGCTGGCGTCCGACCACTTTGGCCATATGGGCGTCGAGAACGCGATTCGTATTGGCAAGGCGCTCGACCAGTACACACTGGCCTGGTACGAAGACATGATCCCCTGGCAGTTTGTCGACCAGTGGGTGGCCCTGAAGGACGGGGTCGACACACCGGTCTGCACGGGTGAGGACATCTATCTC
>JASLNQ010000116.1 GCA_030745955.1 Dehalococcoidia bacterium
CTTCTGGGCCGAGAAGATGTTTGGCAGCGAGCTCGTCCAGGCGTTCAGGGAGGTCAAGAAGGCTTTCGATCCTGCGGGCATCATGAACCCGGGCAGGATTATCGACACACCGGACATCAAGGACAACCTCCGCTACGGTGCCGGCTACCAGGCCAACGCGGTGCCCACCCGGCTGAACTTCGATGCCGAGGACGGTTTCGCCGGGGCCGTCGAAATGTGTGTTGGGATCGCGGATTGCCGGAAGATGCACGCCGGGGCGATGTGCCCGTCCTACATGGCGACCCGCGAGGAGGAGCACTCGACCCGCGGCCGGGCCAACGCCCTGCGCGGTGTGCTTTCCGGTGCGCTGCCCACGGAAAGCCTGGCGTCGGAGCGCATGATGCAGGTGCTCGACCTCTGTCTTGAGTGCAAATCGTGCAAGGCGGAGTGCCCGGCGGGCATGGACATGGCGAAGATCAAGTACGAGCACCTGTATCAGCACTACAGGGACAGGCGAGTGCCGCTTGGGCCGCGACTTGTGGCCAACATTCACCGCCTGAACTCACTCGCCGCTCCAATCGCGACAATTGCCAATCTGACGACCCGGTCTTTTCCCGTGCGCCTGCTGTTCGAGATAGTGGCGGGGTTCGATCGGTCGCGACCGATGCCGAAGGTCGTTCGCCAGACCTTCCAGAAGTGGTTTGACGCGAGAAAATCGGCGGGTGCGAGCGCCGCTGCACGCCAGCCGGCAGCCACACGCGGGCAGATCATCTTGTTCCACGATACCTTCATGAATTTCAACCACCCGAGCATCGGCATCGCGGCCACCCGGGTGCTGGAGGCCCTCGGTTTTGAGGTGGTTGTGCTAAACGAACGAAAGTGCTGCGGAAGGCCGATGATTTCGAAGGGCCTGCTGGACGAGGCTGGTGAGAACGCCCGCCACAACGTCGATCTGCTCCACCCGTACGTTCAGCGCGGGGTGAGGGTGGTCGGCTGCGAGGCGAGTTGCGTGTCGGCGATGACGGACGACTGGCCGGACCTTCTTGGCAGCGGCGATAAGGCGAAAGAGGTTGCCGGAGCGGTCGTCACGATTGAGCAGTTGCTGGTCGAGACCGCGGGTGACGAAGGCCAGCAAATCGAGTGGTCGGGCCTCAAGAAGCAGGTGAGCTTCTTCGGGCACTGCCACCAGCGCGCCCTGGCTGGGACCGCTCATTCACTGGCGGCCCTCAACATGCCACCCGGCTATACCGCTTCCGAGATTTCGGCCGGCTGCTGCGGTATGGCGGGAGCGTTCGGCTACGAGAAGAGCCACATCGAGGTGGCGACGGCAGTGGGCGAGGACCGGCTGTTCCCGGCGGTACGGGGTGCGTCGGCGGAGACAGAGATAGCGACCTCCGGTGTGTCGTGCCGGGAGCAGATCGGCTTCAACACGGAGCGCGAGTCACGCCACGTGGTCGAGATACTCGCCGACGCCCTGCCCGATTAGGCTTGCGCTCGATGCGGTGGTGCAATCAGGCTTCCGGCAGCCCATCGATGATTGCCTGGCAGCGTGCCTGGGCCTCACTCGCGTTACGGGCTTCACAGAACATGATGACATTGCCATAGACGATGAAGTCGCCGTACTTTGGCGTGCGGGTACAGTCACGACCGCCCCCGGGGACCCGGGCCGCGCAGGCTCGCTCGTCGGCGACGGCCCACCCCCAGGTCACGTTTTCCAGCTTGATGAAGACATCCGACCCAACGATCTCGTTTGCCACGGGAACACCCTGGCTAACGGCTATTTCATGAGTGGGGAAGAACCGAAGCTCCACGTCCTTGCTGTCATGGAAGCCGAGTACTGCGCCAATAGCGCCCGGGAGGCCCTCGATCTTGTAGTCCTTGCCGTGTTTAACCCCGGCTGTTTCGAAGTCAGCGAATGTAAACACCCGGTCCAGTTCGACTACGCGTGATCCGATAGCGACGGAACTGTCGACGTCGCCAGCAACCGTGCCGTCTGCTGTTTCGGACCCGCCGCCGCATGCGGCGAGTGCGAACATCGTTGTGACTGACGCCACACCGAGCAGAAAACGGTTCTTCCACCCGATGTTGCGGACGTCTGGCATCTTCACCTCCCGCACGTCCTTATCGACTGCACTTGATCGACTGCACTTGCGGCCCCGAGCCCTTGCAGTGTCCGGGTTTGCGCCACGGTTGATGGCTCAGCGCAACGCGTCAACAAGCGATTCGCACCGTTCGAGCGACTGTTCGCTGATGGCACCTTCGCAGAGCATCACCACGTTGCTGAAAATCGCGAAATCGGCGTATATGGGTCCTGGCCCGGCAGTGACTCCCCCGGTCGATCCGGCGGTCACGTTTCCGCTGCGCCAGCGGTCTTTTTGCCCCTCGGTCCACGTTTGCGAGTCTTTTCTTTCCTTGAACAACTCGCCCGTGGCCTCATCGGCGAGGGGCGCACTGGCGTCCGCAGCCTGCTGGTGTGACGGGTAGAACCTCAATTCATAATCCTTGCGGTCGCTGCCGCCGGGACCCCAGAAGCCCATCCATGCGTCGGTTGCCTCGGACAGCCCTTCGACATCGTATTGCTTGGAATTCTTGAAGCCGACGGTTATGAAGTCATCAATCGAGTAGACCTGCGTGCCGGCGTCTATCTTCTTGAATCCCTCGCCATCGTCACCGGAACCACACGCGACCGCTGCAAGCGCGCCGAGACCCACAGCGATGCTTGCGGCGAGTCGTCGGATTCTTCGGCTTTGCGCAATTCGCAGAAATGGCATCTTGAATTCCTGTGCCCGGTCGTGTCTTCCGGCCAGCTCGTCAAGCGAACCGCAGACATCAGTGCATGGCATCGATTGCCAACTCGGTGACAGTATCGCCGCGGCCTGTCCAGCAGGTCAACACCACGTCTGGGTGGCGGCCTTTTGTAACCCGAGACCTAGCCTTCCGGGAACGGGACTGTGTAGGCCGCCGAGGGCATTAGGTACACGGTGGGCTCCGGGCGTCCGGTTGCTGCCAGGTCGGCGATCGCTTTGCTTATGGCGTCGTCGAGCGAGTCGGTGCGTCGTCCACCCAGCAGCGCCACATCCTCGTCCGTCATTTCCGTGACGATGTAGGTGATAGGTGCCTTCTGTGTGGTCGACAGGGCGGTTTGGCCGTTGATCTCGCTCTCCTTGCGGAGGCCGTCGATGATCGCTTCACGACTGCCGAGGCGGAGCCACTTGGCAAACTGCTCACCGCCAAGTCCTTCAGGACACGGGGCGAGGAGGATGATCCGGCCATCCGGTTTTACCGCCTGGTAGGCGTTGAAGAGCGCCTTGTGGGTCTGTACGAAATTCCGGGTTGATGGCGACGCGGCGATGACGAGGTCGGCCTGCTGGCTTATGTCGGTCGCAAACAGGCCGTGGGCGAGTTTCGTGGCGGCCAGGTGCGCAGCGTCCAGTTCGCCAGCGAACACCGCCGCTATCTCGCTCTTCCGGTTGAGCACGGTGTTGACGATGTAGTCCACATGGGTGAGCTGCGTGGCCTCGAGCATGTCCTCAGCGACCGGGTTTCCTTCGAGTCCGCCGATACGCACAGCGGGATCGATGGCGTCCTCGGTGGGGTGCAGGTTCATGGAGTGGTTGCTGGCGATAGTGGTGATCGAGGCGACGCCGGGTACGATCGATTTTCGCCCGCCGCCGTAGCCGCCGAAGTAGTGCAACACCACCGCGCCAGTCGCGATGATTCGGTCGGCTTCGTGGACCCGCCGGTTGATGTGGACCCTGGTGCCCCGGCTCGTTGTGCCGACGTACGCCAGGTTTTCTTCGTCGCGTGGGTCGTGGGTGAACGCCCGGTTCTTGAACCGCCCGTAAATGCCGTCTCCGAGGATTCGCCGTTCTTCATCGGGCGTCGGTCCGCGATGGGTGCCGGTTGCGTACACGAAGGTGATATCGCCCTCGGCGATACCGGCCTCAAGCAGACCGTCGACAAGGACGGGCAGCACGTGCTCGACGCGGGTGGTCCGGAACGAGTCGGGCACGACAATGGCGACGGTTTCGCCGGGGTTGACGATCTGGAATATGTTCCGGTCGAGGCCGATGGGATTTTCGATGGCTTCCCTGATCGAACGGGCGCGATCACTTTCCGCAAGACCAGCTACTTCACTCACGTCGAGCGTGCCGATTAATCGGCCCGCGGGCAGGGTCGTTGCTGCTATTTCGTTTCCGTAGGGAATTTCGATCTTG
The DNA here is from genome assembly GCA_030745955.1 of Dehalococcoidia bacterium. The sequence goes on from JASLNQ010000116.1 coordinate 4,197, forward strand.
AACGGGCTCATGAACGGCCAGTTTCCTCCATGCTTCTTCCCGTGCGAGTGCCCCTGCCGGGTCGCGATGCCGGGTATGGGGACAGTTTGTCACGGCACCGTCCACTGCGAACGGTCATTGGTTGGGGCAGGCTGCGGAAATCAGCGGAGATATGGGACCGTCCTCGGGCCCTCCGGCAGCACACAGACGGTCGCATTCTCGCCATAGTCAGTGAGCAGGTCTTTGACCGTCGCTTCGACATCGGCGACCGGCTCGATGTGGGCGGCACGCAGCTCCCGGTCGCCCAGGCCGTCTGTCTTCATGAGGACGGTCGCCCGTTGCTGGATGCGGGCCTGGATCTGGACCTGCCACTGGTCTGGAACGGAATAACCCGGCGCTCCGATCATGGCCTGCAGGGCTTCGGGCGTGTCCCTCGATGCGAGGATCTGCCCGTATCCGCCGTGGTCGGGGAGTCCGTCCCGGCACTCGGCGGCGCAAACTATCGTGCCGTCCGTTTTGACTATTTCCGCCGCAGCCGATATGCCCTTGATCGCCTGGTACAGGTTCTGATCGAGCGGATACCCGGAGTTGCTTGTCACAACGATGTCGAAGGCGCTTTCGACCGATTGCATCGAGGTGTTTTTCACACTCACACAGGCATGTTCGTGCATGGCAAACAGGCTACCCGCGAACACGCCCGTGATCTGCTGGTCCCTGTTCAGGGTCACGTCGATGCTGAAATCGACGCCGGTGGCTTCCGCGATTGCCCTGACAGCATCGTGGACCGGGTTCCCGTTTATGAGCCCCCACCTCGAATTTTGATGGCCGATGCGCCGGGCGTCATGCAGGGCGAGCACGGTTTCGATGCCGGCCAGGCCGGGAGCGACCATCTTCGGTCCACCGCTGAACCCCGCAAAAAAGTGCGGTTCAACAACCCCGGTCGTTATCCGCAGGTCTGCGGCCATCCATTCCCTGTTCAATGAAACCGGAACCCCGTCCCCCATCATCCCCAGGTCGATGAGTGTCGAGGGATCGGTGCCGACGTGGTTGACCACGCGGTGGGTATCCGCGATCTCCCGCCCCAGCATTTGCGTGAGCTCTTCGGTGGTGTTCACACGGTGGGTTCCGGTGGCGATCAATATCACCACATCCTCGGGTCGAACTATGCCGTCGAGTTCCGACAAGATTGCGCCGAGGACCTCTTTCCGGGGCTGCGGCCTCGTGATGTCGCACACCGAAATAGCAACGGTCTGGCCTGCCTGTGCGATCTGTCGCAGCGGCAGAGAGGCGATCGGTTCCCGGAGGGCTTTTTTTAGCGCTCCGTCCGGGTCGGGGAGTTCGGGACCTGAAATCGGTTCGATGACAGTCGTCCGGTCGTCCGGCAGCTCGATCCACAGCCGTCCTTCACCGTATTCGAGGCCTACCCGCACTATCTGGACTCCTGGGTGGTTGCGAGTTCCGCAACTGCAAGTAACTTCGCGACATACGCAGCAACCAGTTGGCCCCGCGCCAACACAATCATCGCGCCTGCAAGCGAGCTCGTGCGGCCCCTTCCTCCTGTCGGCCCGCCTGCTGGTCGGTACACCGGCAGTAGAATCGAGTTGTACAATTTCGCAATCGTTTAGCATCTTTTTTACGTTTTATGGCCTCAATATTGAGTTGACCAGCCGTTGACCACCACGAACGCGGAGCAAGACTTTGGCTACCAGGAATGGAACTTCACCGGGCGTGACTGAACCCCTGTTCGGGACCGCCCAGAACGCACATGCAGTCGGCAGGGGTCCAGCAATCTGGCTGGCCGGCGACCCCGAAGACCTGCCCGAGTGGCTGGACCGGGGCGCGGCAGGGATCGTAACCAATACCGTCGTGTTGAACGACATGGTCAAGAAGTACGGCCAGGTAATCGGGGTGATCCAGCGCTATCTCGACATCACCGATAAGCCCGTGGTGGTCGAAATCGATGGCCACTCAACACAGGAGTTGCTGGATGTCGGCGAGGTCTTCACGAAAATGTCGGACCAGATCATCCTGAAGATCCCGGCAACGACCCATGCCCTGGGCGCTTTCGCAGCGCTGAAGAAGGCCGGTGTGCCGACCTTCTGCACCACGGTGTTCACACTGCCCCAGGCGGCGGCGGTCGCGCAGGCTGGTGTGACCCACGTGCTGCCGTTCTGCGAACCGTTCAAGGATGTTGGAGCGGACCCGACGAAGCTGATCCGCGACTGCCACCAGATGTTCGCAGGCTGGGAGGAGCGGCCGTTCATCACGGCGGCCCTGGTGAGATCGGTTGAGACCGCCGAGGTCGCGCTGCGTGACGGGGCTGACGGGATCATCGTGTTCTGGCCGGTGTTCAGGGACATGATGCAGAGCCACCTCACCGACGAGTGGAACAAGACGTTCCTCGGCGAGTGGAACTCGATGCACGAGGCCGGGCTGCTCGAAGGCCTTCCGGTCGAAGATAACTAGCGATCGCGCTAACGGCATTTCGGAATCAACCGGGCCAGTAACACCGCCGGTTTAAAAACCCAGACGGGCATCCTCTCGCCGGGTGAGAGAATGCCCGTCTGTCTGTTTAGGGGCTCTTGGACCACCCCATCGGCGACTTAGCCGAGGGGTTTAGCATTAACGCTCCCGGGGGCGGGCCTTAGGCCGACGCGCCCCATGTTGCATCCGGCCGGGACGAACACGGGCACTGCATATCCAGAGTGGTGAGCTGAACTTAGTTGGCTCTGTTGACATCATATGTACATGTCCTGGAGTCATCTGTGTGCGATGTAAAGGGCTATCGGCTTTCTGAAG
>JASLNQ010000117.1 GCA_030745955.1 Dehalococcoidia bacterium
ATGGTGCAGTCGCCGGTGGGGGCGCGCTGCCCCGATTGTGCGAGCATTGGCCAGGCGCCGATATTCCGCGCGACCCCGGGTGAGCTGACGACGACGATCGCGATATCGATAGGCGGGGCGGTGGTGCTTGGCATCGCCTACGCGCTGGTCGTGTGGCTGCTCTGGTCCATGCCGCTGGGCTACCGGGTGGGGAACGTGGCGGCTGCGCTGGTGATCGGCCTGGCGGGCGCGCCGGTAGGTGAATTTGTTCGCAGGGCAGGAAAGTACAAGCTCGACGCACGGCTCAGGGTCGTTGCGGCCGTGACCATGTTTGCGATCTGGACGACCGGGTTTATCGTCGCAGTAGCGCTGGGTGTCTGGATCGACGTTTTCCTCAACATCGTTGCCTACATCGGGCTCGGTGTTGGCATCTATGTCGCAATGAACCGGGTCCGGCCGTAGGGGCCTGGTGCCGGGAGTCGAGTCAGAAGTGGCTCAGAAGGCCTTGCTCGGGCGAACGCGCGGGCAACTCACACGATTGTGGGGATGATGCCGCCGCCGCCCTCCCTGTTGTACCGGACCGCCTCATCGACCATGTCGAACACCGAAAGCTGCGGGTCGTAGCCGAAGTCGTTACGCGCGGCCGACAGGTCGTACTCGTAGTAGTTCGGGGTCATGGGTAGATCGACGACCGAATACGGGATTCCGGTCTTCTCCGACATGTAAGGGATTAACTCTTCCCAGGTGAACGGTTCATTCGAAGCGACCTGGTACACCCTGCCGAAGGTGTTCAGGTTGCCGACTGCCTTCTCGTAGGTATGGACGAGGTCGCGCACCTCGACGTTGTGCTTCTTCCACGTACGCCCATTGGCATCGCGAGCAACGATCAGGCGGGGTCCGCCGTCGGTTTTGGCGTGTTCGGCCGCAAGTTGCTCATATGTCGCCCTGCCGGCGGCGTCGGTCCGGCTTTCAAACTGCCTGAGGAATGTTTTCAGGTGGAACGACGGGAAGGTCAGGACCTCACCTGCGCCCCAGGCGTTGGCGAACCGGATGGCGGTCGCTCGCAGGTTGTCGTTGCGGTAGTAGCGGTCGACGAGGTGTTCGCAGAGGACTTTCGTATAGCCGTACCAGCCGGTGGTGGAGAGCGGCAGAGAATCTTCGGCGATAGGCTCTTCGATGCCCTCGGGCGGGTACTTGTTCATCGTGGCGTCGGTGCTGGTCACGATTACATGCTTGAGCCGGTCACCCAGCCCGAGTGACGCTTCGAGCACGTTGAAGGTGCCCTTTACGTTGGTGTCCATGTACTGCTCGGGGGTGAACGGGCCGCCCGCCTGGAACGCGGCGCCCAAATGCAGGACCACTTCCTGGTCTTCTGCGGCTGCGTTCACATCGGCAGAGCTCGCGAGGTCGCCTTCGACGATCTCGGCACCGATCGACCGCATCTTCTCGGCCTGGCGGTCACCGGCCCAGACGAGTCCCCTGACGTCGTGGCTACGCTCCAGAAAATTCCGGGCGATGTTCGCGCCCACACGACCGGTGATTCCAGTTATCAGTACTTTCATTGTTTGGTCTTTCCAGGCTGGGTGGCTCGTTTCTTCAGCCGGCTGGAATAAGGCGGGTTGAAGGGGAGCGCTGTGCTAAAGGGAGGTTCTCGTTGTCGGGGTAGAGCTTATCGAAGTAACTGGGTCAAGGGGGAACGCCGCGCGTTTGCGTGCGGTCATCTCGACCGGAGCGGAGGAATCTCAGGTTCTCTCTGTTGAGAAGTGGTGCCATGCGAAATCACCTTAGATCTCTCCGCTCCGGTCGAGATGACAGTGTCGAAATCCATCACGGTTAACTCCGGTTGTGCGAGGCGCACCAGGGCGTAGCTCCGGGTGTGTGTGCATCCGCAGCCCTGGTACTTCTCCCCGAGGGAGAATGCTGGCCGTGGATCCGCTTGACCGGAGATACTGAATCAAGTTCAGCATGACAGTTGGCGGATCGGGCGCAGCCTGGCTAGCCGGACCTTGTCGCTCGGCGGGTGGGCGGTTGCGTTGGTCCCTTCTCCCCAAAAGAGAGGGAGTTTGGAGATCGCCGTTCAGCGAACCAGGGTTTCGTGTTGTTTGTAGACGCGGTTGTAAAGTTCCTGGTCGATGCTCACTGCGAGGCCGGGTGTGGTCGGGACGGCGTATTTGCCGTCTTTGAACACGTATTCGGGGCTTCGATAGAGCTCGAAATCCAGGGTTGAGTCCTCGGCGATCACGAAGCGTTCGGTCACCGCCCCGAACTGGATATTGGCCCGCAGGCCCAGGTAGGCTGCGTTGTAGTTGTGGGGTGCGATCAGCGTTGGGTGGCCGGATTCTTCGATGTCGCGGGCGAGCACGTGGAACGGCCAGAAGCCCATGTGCAGCATGTCGGGCTGAATCGCATCGAGTAGCCTCTCTTCCATCAGCTGCCAGTAGATCGTGTCGCGGCCGCGGTCACCCTCGCCATCGACGATCATCGTCTGCGGGGTATCCCGGTCGCGCCACTCTCTGAGCTTGCGGTACCCGGCGATCTCCTCGGTGATCATCTCCTCCATCCAGTAGACGTCCAAGTCGCGGATGCCACGTATGAAATCTTCGAGGAGGTCGAGGCGGTCGTCGTAGCCGTTGTTGGCGTCGATGAGGATTTTTATGTCGTCACCGACTCTCGCCCGCACCGCTTCCACGACCTCGATATCGCGCCGGGTACCTGCACTCGGCTCGAACCACTTGCCGGGTCGCCCCAGCTTGAGCTTCACCGCGCGCCAGCCTTTTTCGATGGCCTCGGCGGCTTCCCTGGCGACTGCGCCCGCGCCCTCGGTCGGGTTGACAAGATCCTGGAAGTACAGCGTTGAATCGTAGCCCTCGATTTCGTCCCTGACGCGGTCGCCGAGCAGTGTATGCGAAGGCTGGCCGAGTGCCTGGCCGATCAGGTCGAACAGTGCCACGTCGATGAACCCATGGCGGTCGATCAGGTCGGACCAGCGCGGGCTCACGCCGGTAACTCTCCCACCTGACACGGTGAAAAAGTCCGAAAGTTCGCGGCCGATAAGGTCTTTCAGCACGTCGTGAAGGGCGCTGAGCGGTCCCCGGTTCATGGCGGGCCGGGCGTTGCTGAGGCCGGTGAGGCCCGAGTCGGTCGTCACCTGTAGCAGCCACTCACGCTGGTTGATGCCGTAGTTCTCGCTTTTCGAGTTGCGGCCTACGATGCGACCGTTACCCGGTGACCCGAAGTAGGTTTCTACGGGAGTGACCCGGATTTCCCTGATGGTGTGCCTGTCGAGGCCGTTTGCTGGCATGGTTACGCCTCCACTTTGAACTCGTGTTTGGCGTGCGGGGCGAACCCGGTCTCATCGATGTCGACGCCCAGCCCCGGCCCGGTTGGCAGCGCGTAAGCGCCGTTGCTGAAGGCTGGTTGGGCCGTCATAAAGTGGGGCAGGATGCGTTCGTCTTCGAGCGACACATAGGTCTCCGATGCGGCTCCAAACACGATGCTGGCGTAGGTGCCGAACGAGCCGTTGCCGAAGTTGTGCGGGATCGACCGCACACCGGTCCCATTGAGCTGCCTTTTGATCTCCATCCAGCCTAAAAATCCGTGGCCGACGACATCGGGCTGATAGCCGTCGATCAGACCTTCGTCGATAAGGTCCTGGAACACATCGGAAATGGGGGTCCTGTCGACCTCCCCACAGGTCAGCAACGCCTTCGAGCCGTGTTTTGCCTGCATCTCTCTCATCGCCCTGTAGCCGTCGACGTCGTGGGTGATCATCTCTTCGAACCAGAAGATATCGGCCGGCGTCACTTCAGCGATGAACCGGTCGAGGAGGTCGAGGTGGTTGTCGTACCCGAAGTTGGCATCGACGTAGATCTTCACGTCCGGCCCGACAGCGTCACGCACTCCCAGCACCACGTCGATGTCACGGCGCATTCCGGCCTCCGGCATCATCCAGCGGCCGCCCCTGCCCGTCTTGATCTTCAGTTCTCTCCAGCCATCTGCCACCGCCGCCGCGGCTTCGTCGGCGACCTGCAGGGCACCTCGTTCGGGAACCAGGAAGTCCTGGAAGTAGAGCGTTGTGTCGTAGGCCGGAACCGAATCGTGTTTCCTGCCGCCCAGGAGGTCGATCGCAGACGTGTTGTGGACTTTGCCGACGAGATCGAATGCGAGTATCGACAGCCAGCCGTTGCCACGGTACCAGCGGCCCATACCCGGACCGGCACCGGTTACGACGCCGCTTGAGATTTCGAGCAGGCTATCGACTTCCCGCCCCAGCAGCGCGCCGTTGAGGTATTCGAGCAGGTTTGCGACGGTGCCCTGCCGCATGAAGCGGTTGGCTATCGTGATGCCCTCGGCGCCGCTCGTGCTCTTCGCCCTGACCACCCACTCGAGCCACTGGGTGCCCCGGTTGTCGGCGTAGGCGTTCTTGCCGAGTTCCTTCTGGTAACTCGACGGGACCGGTGTGACGGAGACTGATTCGACGATTTCCGTGGGCATTTTTATTTTTTTTGGTGCGGGTGAGAGGGTTGATGTGCGGGGTGGTGGTTGAAACGCTGGCGCAGTCTACTCTTTGCCGGGTTCTTCCTGGAAAGGTGACTCGTGGTTTCTGGTTCACTGGGAGGGGGAACGGGCGTAGTCGATTCCCTCTTTATGGCGGAATCTGGAGAGGGACCCCTGGGAACTCTACCGCCCCCGTATCAAGGCCCTTCCCGTTCGTGACCCGGCGTGTTTGCCATCGCGCACGGCGAACTGGCCATTAACGATCACGTGCGGTATTCCAGTAGGGCCGACCCGTGGGTTTTCGAAGGTTGCGCCATCGATGACAGTATCCGGGTCGAACACGACCAGGTCGGCGAAGTAGCCCTCTTTGAGGAGGCCCCTGTTTGCGATGCCGAATTTGTTCGCCGGCATGTGCGTCATCTTGTGGACCGCGCTCTCGAGCGAGATAACACCTTCTTCGCGGACGTACTTGCCGAGGACCCGCGGGTAGGTGCCCCAGGCACGCGGATGGGGCTTCGAGCCCCGGTCGAGTCCGTCGGTGCCGATCATGGTCGATGAATGCGCCATGACCATGCGCACGTCGCCTTCGTCCATTCCAAAGGCAGCAACGAGGATGTCGGGAGAGATGTCGCTTAGCAGCTTGTTGGCGGCATCCTCACCGGGCAGGTCGAACTCGTCGACGAAACTCTGGAGGGTGCGGCCTTCGTATTCGGCCCTACCCGGCACGGAGCAGAGCAGGACTTCTGATGGGTCCGATTTGCCCATCGCCCCGCCTTCGCCGGCTGCGAAGGTACCGTTCTGGACAAGCGCGAAAAGCATCGTGCTGCGGGCGGTGTACGGGTACTGGTCAGCCGTGACGTCACGCCCCTGCGCAACTGCTTCCTCGATCATCTCAAGCGACTGCACAACCTTGCCCCAGTTGGCACTGCCGACCGCCTTGTGGTGTGAAATCTCGACCCCGCAACCGCCAACCTCGCCGATGTGCAGGGTCTCCCGGACCGAATCGAGCAGACCCGCGCCCTCGTCACGCATGTGCGACACGTAGAGGCCACCGTGCCTGCCGACTACCCTGGCGAGGTCGGCAACTTCCTCGGTGCTGGCGTACCGGCCCGGTTCGTACACGAGGCCTGTCGACATGCCGACCGCCCCGGCTTCCATGCCTTCCTCGACGTTGGCAAGCATGCTCGCCATTTCGGTCTCGGTCGGGGGCCGTCGCTCGATGCCGCCCATGGCCTGGCTCCGCGCCGTGTGGTGCCCAACCAGCGCAGCGACGTTCAGGGCCGGGGCGGTGTCAGCGACCTGTTCGAGGTAACCGGCATAGCCCTCCCAGCTTGGAAGATCGGCGCTCGCTTCGTTGATCGCATTCGCCTGGACTTTGCCGGCACCCGATACCCCGGCGCCGAATCCGCAGTTGCCGACGATGGCGGTCGTGATGCCCTGGAGGATGTTGTGGCGGACTTCGGGCTCGATCAGCACGTGGAAGTCGTCGTGCGAGTGGACATCGATGAACCCGGGCGCGAGGACGAGTCCGGAGGCATCGAGGGTTTCTCGGGCTTGAGTGTCGATGTTCGCGTTGATCTCGACGATCTTGTCGCCTGCGATGCCAACGTCCTGAACACCATCACCGGATTTCGCGCCGGTGTCAGTCCCGGAGCCGTCGATGACCTTTGCGTTCTTGATTACGAGATCGAGCAAATCATTCTTCTTTCGAAAATCTGGAGCGCTACACCGGTGCCTGCGGTTATAACTCCGGTTGGGAGCCAGCACAAACCCAATTGATCTTGTATCGGCCGGGTTTTGGAGCTACATTTCCGGCAACGTCCCCGGCGGCGGCGCACCTGGCCGCGTACCGGGAGGAAATGACGCCCACAGACCCCACCAGGCGAACGGATCACCAAATGCCAGCACCAACCAAAATTGAACGAGTAGAAACGATTCTGTGGGAGCGCTGGCTGCTCATTCGCATCTACTGCGAAGACGGCACGGTGGGCATCGGCGAAGGCGGGGTCCATGGCTGGCAGCGCCCGACCAAGACGATGGTCGACACGATGACCGATTACCTGGTGGGCAAGGACCCCAACTTTATCGAGCACCATTACCAGTGGCTGAACCGGTCGTCGCATTTCATGGGATCGGTCGTGCAGGGCGCGCTCTCGGCGATCGACATTGCGTTGTGGGATGCTAAGGGCAAGCGGCTTGGGGTCCCGATCTACGACCTGATGGGCGGCAAGACCCGCGACAGGGTGCGCTGCTACATGCACGTTGGCGGTGCGACAAAGGACGATCTGGTGGCAAGCGCAAAGGCCGCGGTTGCCGAGGGTTTTACCGCCGTGCGCTTTACTCCGTTTGCGCCCGACTACTACCTGCACAAGTCGTACTCCGAGTGGGCTGACGATGCGGTTGATCGGGTAGGGGCGGTGAAAGAAGCCGTTGGTTCGGCAGCCGATATATGTGTCGAGATCCACCGGCAGATGACACCCGCAG